>JBKJKR010000602.1:0-4653 GCA_046597135.1 Acidimicrobiales bacterium
GGTAGATCAGGGCTGGGTCGCCGGTCGACGACCGCCCCGAGCCGGTCACCACCGCGATCTCGATGTCGCCGTGCTGCAACCGCATCCACGCCTCGTACAGCGCCCAGGCCCCGTCCATCTCGACGTGCGAATCCTGCTTGGGCGGCCACGCGCCCAGCGCGTCGAGGTTCACCACGAATGAGAACGGTTGGCCCGTGATGTAGTCGCAGCTGCCGAGGCAGGTGAAGTCGATGTCGGCCCGGGTCAGCGAGAGAGGTTCGAGCGCATCGGTGATGACGTCGACCAGCAGGTGCGTCTCGGAAAGCTCGGTGCGTCGGACCATGGGCGTCTGCGCCCACCCGACGATCGCGATGTCAGTGCTCTTGGTCATCAGAAGATCCGGTTCACGAGGTCGGGATTGTCGATGTCGGGCTCGCCGGTCGGGATCCACCCGACGAGCTGGCCGAAGGTGCCGCCCATCTGGCCGCCGGTGTCGAGGGCCTCGGCCGGCGACGCCCACACTGCGGCGACCCGTTGGCCCACATGGACCTCGTCGTAGGGCAGCTCGACCACCGGTTGGTAGCCCAGCACCACCTCGACCCCGTCGAGCAGCACGAACGCCCGCACGAACGGCTCGGTCTCGGTCTGGCCGGGGTACTGGGTAGGTGTCACGATCGCGAAGTTGGTGATGGTGCCGGTCTGTGGCAGGTCGATGTCGTTCTCGGTGCTGAACACCACGGCGTCGACCGGGCAGTGACCGCGACCACCGGCATAGATGCGACCGCACGCCGGACACGCCTGTCCGAGGAGACGACCCTCGCGACTCGCGTCGACGACCCGATCGAGTGTGGGTGACACCGGGTTCACATACGTGATCGACGCGAGGTACTCCATGAGCACCACCGGTTCGGCCTGCGGGCCGCCATCGACCCCGTCGACCTCGGGCTGTTCGCCAGGGACGAAGCACACGATGTCGTTGATCCGTCCTTCGCGAACGCCGCGCCAACGAGGCGCGACGCGCATGCCGCCGGCCATGACGTCGGGCGAACCGGCGTCGACTGCGTGGAGCAGCGGCGTGTCAGCGCCGTCGAGGCGGATGAAGGCGAACGCGAACGGCCGATCGAGCGGATGTTGCACCGAGGGCACGGGCACCCAGGTCCACGACTCGACGGTTCCGGCCGGGCCGACCTCGACGAAGTCGGGCGCGAGCTCGGCACCGGTGCGCGGATCCCATTCCATGGGCGGAACCATGACCTCGGCGCCGTTGCGGATGCCGAGGATGCGCTTGTCGGTGAGCGCCGACATGAACGTGCCGATCACCGGACCGAGCGACCGCTTGTACGGAAACGTGATGGTGCTCTCGACAAAGCGCGTCATGCGACCTCCCCCTCGTACCGCTGCAGCAGCGGCGCGAGGGGCACAGTAGACGCAACGCGCCGCACGCGGCGCGGCGCGCGCCGCGCGGAGAGCTCAGTGCGCGGCGTTCTCCTGGAGGTATTCGTCGACCGCCGCCTCGACCACGGTGCCCTTGAAGTAGCCCGGGTTGGTGCCGGTGTAGAACTTGACCGGGTTCGAGAAGGTGAACTTCTTGAACGCGGTCTCGTCGATCCACTCGTGATCGACCATCTCCCAGGCCTCCTCGAGCACCTCGGCCATGTCGGGCACGTCCCAGTGCGCGATGTCGGAGCCCATCATCGCGTGGAGCTCGGCGCCGAACGGGTTGACCTTGGTGTTGAACGCCATGGACGTCATCGGGTCGTCGGCCTCGCAGCCGAAGTAGAACGGATCGACGAAGAGCCGCTTGATGTCCTGCTTCGTCTCGATGCCGCACGCTGCGAACTCGTCGAGCATGTCGGCCGGTTCGGGTGGTCGGTTGGTGAGTCCGCCCTGCATGGCCTTGACCTCGGGGCCGTACTTCGCAAGCTTCTCGGCGAGCATCGCCGCGTCGACGAGCGCCGGGTCGAGATGCGCGCGGAGCGAGCCGATGTTGCGCTTCTCCCAGTGACCGATGATGTCGCTGTACAACGCCGCGGCCCATGCGACGCCGCCTTCGAGGAACGCGAAGTTCATGCCAGGGAACCGGTGCGTGACCCCACCGAGGAACAACGACTTCGCGAGCGACTGCTGGCCCTCGGCGAGCATGCTCAGGTGGTTGAACACGTAGCTCGAGATGGAGCGGTACGGCGTCATGCCGATGAAGCCCGAGTGGAACGCGATGGAGACGCCGAGCTCCTGGGCCTTGGCCCACACCGGGTCGTAGTCGTACGCGCTGTCGACGCCGAACTGGTCGAGCCAGAACGCGTAGTTCGACACCTCGGGATCCTTGCCCGCCAACGCGGCGAAGGGACGTTGCACGTAGCCCGCGCACAGGACCGACTTGAAGCCGAGCACGTTCACCGCGTACTCGAGCTCGGCCACTGCTTCGTGGGGGGTGTGCATCGGAATGGCCGCCACCGGCGCGAGGCGGTCGGCGTAGGGCGCGAACGTCTCGGCGTTGGAGCGGTTCAAGGCCCGGCACGTGCCCCGGCGATACGTCTCGTCGGGGGTGTGGAGGAACACGAGGCCGAGGCTCGGGTAGACGACGCTGAAGTCGAGACCGAGCTCGTCGAGGCGCTCGTAGAGGAACCCCGGCAACAGTGCGGTGGCGAGGTCGATGGTCTGCTTCGAAGGCGAGCTCCACCACGGACCGCGAGGCGTGCGTGTCGCGGCGCGCTCTTCGGGGGTCTGGCTGTGCCACGTCGTGGTGGTGCCGCCATAGGGCGGCAGCATCCGCTGCAAGGACGGATGATCGAGGGAGAGCCCCTCGCGCTCGAGGTAGGGCGCGAGCGCCGGGAAGTACTCGGCCATGTGCCCGTCGATGTCGATGATCGGGTGACTCAGGCGCTTCCGGATGTCGGCTGATGATTCGCTCATGCCCGTAATGTTACTACATTAGTGCTGGCCGGCAAGGAGACCGGCGGGCCCCTGCACTGGTCGAGCGGTGGCTTTCGCCGGATTCTCCTCGCACGGCTCTCACCTCGCTCACGATCGACGTTGACCATCGCGGCGCACCTCGGCTTCGCGATCTCGATCGACGATGCAGCGGCGCTGGCCCGACAGCTCATCGCCTCGAACAGCTCAGCACTCTTCCTTTGCTTCTTCGGACATCTGACAACGTCTGACGTTGTCAGATGTCCGAAGAAGGCGTTTGTCAATCCCCGGTGAACACCGCAGGCCGACGTTCGATGAACGATTGCACGCCCTCGGTGCGGTCGTGCGTGGTGGTGAGCATCGTGGCCGCCGCGGTCTCCTCGGCGAAGGCCGTGCGCATGTCGCACTCGAGCGAGCGCCGGTAGAGGCGCTTGGCCTGACCCAGTGATCGGGTCGGGCCGTCGGCGAGGCGCACGGCGAGGGCATGAGCGGTGGTCTCGACGTCGGCCGCCGGCACCAAGCGGTTGACGGCGCCCACGCGATGGAGGTCCTCGGACACCACCGTGTCGCCGAGCATGGCGATCTCGTTGAGGAAGTGGAACGGCAGCACCCGCGGCAAGAAGAACGGGTCACCGGCGTGCGGGATCATCCCGCGCTTGGTGAACACGTGCGTCCATCGGGCGCCTTCCGCGGCCACCACCAGATCGGCGAGGAGCGCAAGCATCCAACCGGCCCCGGCAACCGTGCCGTTGACCGCGCTGACCACGGGCTTCTCGAGCTCCCAATAGGCGGCGAACAGGTTCTGGAACAGCTGGGTCCCGAACCGGTAGTCCATGAGCGAAGGGGCCGGCTCGTCGACCGCGTCGCTCGTGGACTTCGGAACGTTGGCACCGCCGCCGGTGCAGAAGTCGCGGTCGACCCCCGTGACCAGGATCGAGCGGATCGTCCGATCGAGGTTGGCGGCGCGGAAGAGCTCGGTGAGCGCGACCGCCGTGACGTTGTCGATCGCGTTTCGCGATTCGGGGAAGTTGAGGCGGATGCGCTGCACCGCGCCCTGCATGTCGACGTCGAGTCCCATGCCCGGGACCATAGTCACCGGCGGCGGCAGCTCACTGGTTGAAGCGCAGCACCTCACCCGGGGTGGCCCCGGTGGGCTTGCCGTCGTCGATGACGACCTCGCCGTTGACGATCGTGGCTGCGTAGCCACGTTGCTCCCACACCATGCGCGCCGCGCCGGTCGGAAAGTCGCGCAGCAGGCGGGCCGGCCCGACCGCGAGCTTCGAACGGTCGAGCAGCACGAGGTCGGCCTTGGCGCCCGGGCGGATCTCGCCGCGGTCCCACAAGCCGATGGTGGCCGCCGGCACCGCCGACAAGCGACGCACCGCTTGTTCGAAGGTGAACTCGTCGTCGACGTACTCGGTGAGGACGCGCGTCGTGTAGTCGGCACCGCAGAACGTGTTGACGTGCGCGCCACCATCGCTCGAGCCCGGCATGGTGAGCGGATGCGCGAGCAGGAAGCGGATGACGTCGCGGTCGGCCTGGCTGACGGGACGATCGATCACGAACACCGTTTCGAGATCCTCGGAGCGCGCGATGTCGAGGAAGGTGTCGAGGCCGTCCTGGCCACGCTCGCCGGCGAGGTCACTGATGCTGCGCCCGACCAACGCGGCGTTCGCCGTGTCTCGCACCGACGCGACGAGCAGTTCCTTCCACGCGAACGCCAGCTGCCGGCTGCTCGTGTCGAAGTCGTGGCGCAATCGGTCG
>JBKJKR010000150.1:0-7397 GCA_046597135.1 Acidimicrobiales bacterium
CATGGACTTCCACGCCGTGGCCGAGGCCTACATCGACGGCACCTGGTACGTGGCCGACGCGACCGGCCTCGCGCCGCGCACGGCGATGCAACGCATCGCCACCGGACGCGATGCCGCGGACACGGCGTTCCTCACCGTCGCCGGCGAGCTGGCCACGCTCACCGCGATCGAGGTCACGGCCATGACCGACGGCGACCTGCCGTACGACAACTGGTCGCTGCCCACCTGGCTGACCTGACCGGTGGCGGGTGCGCTCTCAGCGCAGCTCGCTCGACGGGCAGATGTCCTCGAGGGTGCACTCGCCGCAGTTCGGCTTGCGGGCGAAGCACACCCGGCGACCGTGCAGGATCAACCGCAGGCTGAACGCGCCGCGGTCGGCCGCGGGCAACATCGGGTTGAGCTCGAGCTCGAGCTTCACGGGGTCGGTCTCGTCGGTGATGCCGAGGCGCTTGGTGAGCCGCAGCACGTGCGTGTCGACGGGTAGACCGGGCAACCCGAGCGCCACGCTGCGCACCACGTTGGCGGTCTTGCGACCCACGCCGGGCAGCGTGACGAGGTCCTCGATCGGGCCCGGTACCTCGCCGCCATACACCTCGACCAGTCGGCGCGCCATGCCCACGATGCTCTTGGCCTTGTTCGCATAGAAGCCCGTGGAGCGCACGATCTCCTCGACCTCGCCCAGCTCCGCGCCGGCAAGGTCCTCGGGCGTCGGATACCGCCGGAAGAGCTCGGGCGTGACCATGTTGACCCGCTTGTCGGTGGTCTGCGCCGAGAGGATCGTGGCCGTCAGGAGCTCGAACGCGTTGCGATGGTCGAGCTCGCAGAGCGCCTCGGGGTACTCCTCGGCCAGACGCCGGTGCACTTCTCGCACGCGGCCTTTGGGGGTACGAGGGCGGGACATCGGGGCGACAGTAGCCTGCACATCGATGTCACTCGTCGTTCGCGATAACACCGGATGGGTCACGCGCTGGGACGCCGGCCCGGCGCGCCCGCCCGACCCCGTCGCGCAGCTCCGCGCGGCGCGCACCGAGGCCGAAGCGGGCGGCGGGGGTCCGTTCGTGCTGTGGGTCGAACAGGTCGACGAGACGCTCGACCAGTCGGCGCGGGCCGAGGGCCTCGAGCCCTGGCGCGACCTCCTGCAGATGCGCTGCGCGTTGCCGGCCGCGCCCACCGACGTGCCCACCCGCCCGTTCGAGCCCACCGACGCCGACGCCTTCCTCGCGGTGAACAACCGGGCGTTCTCCTGGCACCCCGAACAGGGCGGCATGACCATGGCCGACCTCACGGCCAAGCAGGCCGAACCGTGGTTCGACGCCGACGGGTTCCGCATCCACGAGCGCCACGGCCGGCTCGCCGCGTTCTGCTGGACCAAGATCCACCCGGCGAACCCGGCCCTCGGCGACCCACCGCTCGGCGAGATCTACGTCATCGCCGTCGACCCTGCGTTCCACGGCCAGGGGCTGGGCAAGGCGCTCACGCTGGCGGGTCTCGCGTGGCTCAGTGCCCACGGCATGGCCCACGGCATGCTCTACGTCGAGCACGACAACGTGGCCGCCGTGCGCACCTACGAGCGCATCGGGTTCCACGTACACCACACCGATCGCGCCTACGTCGACCCTGCCGGCGTCGGCAACGCGCCCGTCGAGTCATGAACGCGCTCGCGCGACGCACGCGCTACGACCTCGATCGCGACGAGCTCACCGAACTCCTCACCGGCGAGCCGCGCTACCGACTCGAACAAATCTGGCAGAGCCTCTACACGAACCTGCTCGAACCGGCCGAGATGACCACGCTGCCGAAGGCGCTGCGTGCTCGACTCGACGACGCACTGCCCTCGGCGTTGCGGTCCACCACCCAGAGCACGAGCAACGACGGCAGCACGGTGAAGTGGCTCTGGCAACTGCACGATGGCTCCCACATCGAGACGGTGCTCATGCACTACCGCGACCGGTCCACGGTGTGCATCAGCACGCAGGCCGGCTGTGCGATGGCGTGCGGTTTCTGTGCCACCGGCCAGGGAGGCTTCGAGCGCAACCTCACCGTCGGCGAGATCGTCGAGCAGGTCGTACGAGCGTCGCGCGATGCCCGGGCCCACGATCGACGCGTGTCGAACATCGTGTTCATGGGCATGGGTGAGCCGTTCGCCAACTACGAGCGCACCATCGCCGCCCTCGAACGCATCCACGACGATCTGGGAATTTCGGCGCGGCACCTCACCGTGTCCACGGTGGGCATCATCCCTGGCATCGTCCGCTTCGGCACCGAACGACTGCCGGCCAACCTGGCCGTGTCGCTGCACGCGGCCAACGACACGTTGCGCGACCAGCTCGTTCCGATCAACCGGCGGTACCCGCTCGCCCGGCTCGAGGAGGCGTGCCGCGAGTACCTGAGCCATCGCAACCGCCGGCTCTCGTTCGAATGGGCCATGATCGACAACGTCAACGATCGACCGAGCGACGCACGCGAGCTCGCCGCCATCGCCCGCGGTCTGCGGGCGCACGTCAACCTCATCCCGCTCAACCCCACCGGCGGCTTCTCCACGGTCGGCTCGCCGTTGGCGCGGGTGCACGCGTTCCGTGACGATCTCGTGGCCCAAGGGGTCAACGCGACCGTGCGCCAAAACCGTGGCACCGACATCGACGCAGCGTGCGGACAGCTGCGGGCGCGAGCGGTTTCCATCGGCCCCCGACGCACGACTGCCACGCCCGACACGGCAAACTGATCACATGGACCAGTTTCGCTGGATCGACCAGACACAACCCGGCCGCCTGGTGCAGGGCACCATGATGCTCTACATCTCCGCCGGCTTCGACCTGTTCAACAGCTTCCTCGTCGGCGGCCCGGTCGCGTTGGTGTTCCTGGTGCTCGCACTGCTCAAGGCAGGCGGCGCGTGGGGCATCGCCAACGAGAAGAAGCTCGGGTACTACGCCGGCTGCACCGGGATCTGCCTGTCGGTGCTGTTGAACCTGTTCCTCCTCACGGTGAGCCCCGTCACCGGCCTCATCAGCCTCGCGATCTCCTTGTGGATCGCGTCGCTCGTGCTGCACGAGTCGAGCCGCGGGTACGCACGCGTCTGGTTCAAGTGAACCCACCGGCGATCGACCCCGCGTTGCCCCAGGGCGACGAGAAGGTTCGCGCGGTGCGCGAGATGTTCGACACCATCGCGCCCCGCTACGACCTCGTGAACCGGGTCATGACGTTCCGCATGGACGTCGCCTGGCGACGACGCACCATCCGCGAGCTTCGGCTCGCGTCGGGCTCCACGGTGCTCGATCTCGCATGCGGCACCGGCGACTTCTGCCGCGAGCTCGCCAAGGCCGGCATCGAACCGATCGGCGTCGACCTCTCCTTCGGCATGCTGGCCGCGGCCCGCACCGAGGCGCCGTTGCTCCAAGCCGACATCCTGCGGCTGCCGGTTCCCGACGCGTCGGTCGACGGTGCCACGTGCGGATTCGCCTTGCGCAACCTGGTCGAGCTCGATGCGTTCTTCGCCGAACTGGCCCGTGTCGTGCGACCGGGTGGTCGCATAGCGCTGCTCGAGGTGGCCGAGCCGAAGAACCCGGTGCTGCGCGCCGGCCACGGTGTGTACTTCGGCAAGGTCGTGCCCCGCATCGGCGCGCTGCTGTCCGACGGCGCGGCATACCGCTACCTGCCGAAGTCGGTCGCGTACCTCCCCCCGCCCGAGCAGATGCTCGCCACGCTCCGCGCCGCCGGCTTCGTGAACGTCGAGCGCATCCTGCTGTCCACCGGCATCAGCCAGCTCATCGTGGCCACGCGGGCCTGACGTCGAGCATGACGGCCTCGGCGGGCAAGACGACACTGCGCAGCAACGCGACGCTGCGCGCGGTCACCGTGCGCGTCGACATCGACCTCGACCCCATAGCGATCGCCGGCGACGACGGGGTCGTCTGGATGCACGACGGGTTCGCGCTCGCCGGCCTCGGTTGCGCCGACACCGTCGACCTCGGCCCCGACGCATCGCCGGACGCCGAGGCGGCACCGCTCGCGCACATCGAGTCCGTCACCGATCTCGACCGCGCAGGTACCGGCGCCATCGCCTTCGGTGCGCTCGCCTTCGAGCGACGCCGCGACCACCTCACCGGGTCACTCGTCGTGCCCGATGTCGTCTATGGACGCGATCGCGACGGCAACCGCTGGGTCACCTGGATCGGACACGGCACACCGCCCGACGCAGCGGCGATCATGGCGCGGCTCACCGCGCACGCCGGCGAACCACCGCGCGATGCGCCGGCCGCGTACACCATCGCCACGTCGCGATCCGCCGAGGACTGGTGCGCATCGGTGGCCGCCGCGCGCGACGCGCTGCGCGACGGCGCGGCGCGCAAGGTCGTGCTCGCGCGCGATCTGGTCATCACCTGCGACACCCCCATCCCTCGCGCACGTGTGCTGCGGCGTCTGCTGCGCAACTACGCGGCGTGCTACGTGTTCGCCATGCCCACGCTCACCGGCGCATCACCCGAGTTGCTCGTGGCCCGCCGCAACGATCTCGTGCGGTCCCAACCCATGGCCGGCACCACCGGACGCAGCCCCGACCCCACCGCCGATGCCCGGCTCGCCGCGTCGCTGCTCGCGTCGCAGAAGGACCGCACCGAGCACCAGATCACCATCGACATGGTGCACGACACGCTGTTGTCGTGGTGCAGCTACCTCGACGCCGACACCGAGCCCCAGGTGGTCAGCATGGCCAACCTGCACCACTTGGCCACCAGCGTCGAGGGCCGGCTCTCGCACCCTCTGCCGTCGGTGCTCGAACTGGTCGCCGCGCTCCACCCCACCCCAGCGGTGGGCGGCGACCCGCGTGCCGCGGCGCTCGAGCTCATCGCCCGCCACGAGCAACTCGACCGCGGGTCCTACGCCGCTCCGGTGGGTTGGATCGACCACCGCGGCAACGGTGAGTTCGCGGTCGGCGTTCGCAGCGCCGAGATCCGCGACCACACCGCCCGGCTGTTCGCCGGCGTCGGCGTGGTCGCCGATTCCGACCCGGCCGCCGAGCTCGAGGAGACGCGCGTCAAGCTCGAGGTGATGCTCGGCGCCATCGTGCGCCCCTGAACGAGCGGTTCAGGACTCGATCGAGGGTTCGATGGCGCGGCGCACGGCCTCGTTCAGCGAACGGTGCAGCGCGACGTTGGCGTCGCGCTCGGTGCGCACGACGATCACGGTGATGCCCGCGACCCGCGCCAGCGCACGTGACAACGCAACCGGTGTCGTGGCCTCGACCACGCGTAGACCATGCGCCCGTGCCAACGCCGCGCAATCGGTGCCGTGGGGGGTGCCGAACAGCAGCTCGAACCGTGCGGCATCCAGGGCCTCGGCCTGTCCGAGGAACGAGAAGATCCCGCCACCGTCGTTGTCGATCACCACGAGCGTGAGGTTCAGCGAGCGTCGGGCGAGCGCGATCAACGCGCTCGAATCGTGCAGGAAGGCCAGGTCGCCGACGAGCGCAACCGTGGGGACTCCTGACCCGGCGACACCGACGGCCGTGGACACCACACCGTCGATTCCGTTGGCACCGCGGTTGGCGTGAACGGTGATGTCGGTGCGACGCGACGTGTACCACTCGAGGTCGCGCACGGGCATGGACGACGCGACGACCACGTGACCGCCACGTGGCGTCTCGCCGACGATCATGCGCGCGACGCCAGGCTCGGTGATGCCCTTCGATCGGGCCAGCTGTGCGGTGATGGCCTTGCCGGCGGCCGCGTCGGCCTGCATCCACGTACGGAGCCACCCACGCGGCGGCGACGCGCTCATGTCGACGCTGAACGTCGGGGCCAGAATCGTCGCGCCCCGTGATGGATCGACCCAGCTGTCGGCGATGACGATGTGCGTCGGCGAAGCATCGGCGAGCCACTCGTTGACCACGCGCGACGCCGGGAGGTCGCCGATGCGCAGCACGATTTCGGGCCGGTTGGCCGCGGCGAACGAACGGACGCGCAGGATCGGGTCGGCGTGGGCCACCCCGCTGAGCCCACTTCGCGGATCGGCGAACACGGGCCAACCGAGGCGGCGGATGCCGACGGCGTGGCGCTGTGCCCCGGCGCCGGCCACGACGAGCCCGGCCTTCGACCGGTCGATCACGACGCCGCCGTCGATGCGGACTTCGGCCGCTCGGTGCCAGGGCGCGTTGCGCGGCCGGCCGGGCGGGAGATCCAGCGAGCGCCCGAGCAGCGGCTCGCGAAACGCGAGGTTCAGGTGCACCGGTCCGGGTCGGGCGCCGGCGGGCCCGCCGCCGACGCCGAGCGACACGAGCACGACCTGCGCGGCCAGCGATCGCCAGGTCGACCGCCCCGACCAGCTCGCGACACCCGGCTCGGCGAAGCGCCGCACCGCACCGCCGAACAGCGACACCTGATCGATGGTCTGGGGGGCGCCCACGTGACGCAGCTCGGGCGGACGATCGGCGGTGACCACCAACATCGGCACCCCGGCCTGGTGCGCTTCGACCACCGCCGCGTGCAGTTCGGCCGCGGCGGTGCCGCTGGTGGTGAGCACCACCGCCGGACGCTTGGTGGCCAGCCCGAGGCCAAGTGCCACGAAGGCGGCCGACCGCTCGTCGTGGTGCACCGAGATCTGCAGCCGGGACTCGGCGGCCAGGGCGAGCGCCAGCGGTGTCGACCGCGAGCCGGGCGAGATGCACGCGTGCGTCACGCCGCTGCGCACCCATTCGTAGACGAGCGTCGCGCAAAAGGTCGCGGCCACGTCCTGCGGGGGCGGTTCCACGTCGGCCATCGCCGCAGACTCTACGGTGGCGGCCATGACTGCGGTGGATCCGGGTGCGCTCGCCTTCTGGGAGAAGGGTCAGGTCGACGCGGATCGCGCCGTGTTGGTGCACGGCTTCACCCAGAACGCACGCTGCTGGGGGCCGTTCGACGATCTGCTCAAGGCGCGGCTCCGGTTGCGCCTGATCGACGCGCCGGGCCACGGCACCAGCGGTCACGCTCGTGCCGACCTGATCGACGCGGCCTGGTTGGTCGGCGTGGCCGGCGGTCGGGGCACCTACCTCGGGTACTCGATGGGTGGGCGCATCACGTTGCAGCTCGCGCTCGACTCACCCGGTCTCGTCGAACGGCTCGTGCTCATCAGCGCGTCCCCCGGCATCGCCGACGACGCCGAACGCGCCGCACGGCGCCGGCGCGACGAAGCGCTCGCGGATCATCTCGAGACCATCGGCCTTGCCTCGTTCCTCGACGAGTGGCTCGCGCAGCCCCTGTTCGCCACGCTGCCCCCGGGCGTGGCGCACCGTGGCGCCCGCGAACAGAACACGCCCACGGGGCTCGCGTCGTCGCTGCGGGCGTTGGGCACCGGTGCGCAGGAGCCGCTGTGGGAGCGCTTGGGCGAGCTCGCCATGCCGGTGCTGCTGATCGCGGGGGCCGACG
>JBKJKR010000423.1:0-2893 GCA_046597135.1 Acidimicrobiales bacterium
GTCGGCCCTCGATCGATCCGGCTTTGCCGGTCAGTCGAGAAACAACGAGCGCGGCCGCAGGCCGCACCGGTCTGCTCGCCCGAGCGGAGTGAGCCGGAGGCGAACGAGTGAGGGCGAAAGCGAGTGTCAGACGTGTCGGCTCGGAGAGCCGACACGTTCGGACACGACGCGGCTACTTCCGCCGGGCTGCATCGTGACGCCGTAGAGGCAGTCGGCGGCTTCCATGGTGCGCTTCTGGTGGCTGACGATGAGCAGCTGCGCGTCGTTGCGGAACTCATCGACGAGGCCGAGGAACCGGTGCAGGTTCACGTCGTCGAGGGCGGCTTCGACCTCGTCCATGACATAGAAGGGCGAGGGTCGGCTACGGAAGACGGCGAAGAGGAACGCCAGCGCGGTCAGCGAACGTTCGCCACCGGACAGCAGGGAGAGCTTTCGGACGTTCTTGCCCGACGGGCGGGCTTCGACCTCGATGCCGGTGTCGAGCAGGTTCTCGGGGTCGGTGAGGATGAGGCGGCCGCGCCCGCCGGGGAAGAGGGTCTCGAAGAGCACCTCGAAGTTGGTGGCGACGTCGGCGTACGCGGACGCGAACACGTTGACGATCTCCTCGTCGACGGAGCGGATCACCTTGGCCAGGTCGCGTCGGGCGGCCTTGATGTCGTCGAGTTGTTGCTGGAGGAACTCGTGCCGTTCGGTCAGCGCGCTGAACTCTTCGAGGGCCAGCGGGTTGATGGGCCCCATGAGCTTGAGCTCGCGGTCGAGGTCGCGGATGCGTTGTGCGACGGTTGCGCCCTCGGCCAGCTCGGGCAGGGCTGCGGCGACCGCGGTGCCGGGGTCGCAGTCGAGCTCGCGCCGCAGGGCTTCGATCGCCGACTCGAGGCGCATCTTGGCTTCGCTCTCCTCGAGCTCGGCGCGCATCGAGAGCTCGCGCCGTTCGCTGAGCTGCTGCTCGGCGCCGTGGCGCTCGCGACGTAGCGCGTCGAGCCGTTGGGCGATGGCGCGTGCGGTCTCGCTCTGGCGGCGCCGGCATTCGCGGAGCACGCCGAGCTCGGACTCGATGATCGCGAACCGCCGGCCCGTGTGTTCGACCAGCTGTTCGGTGAGGGCCTGCTTGCGCTCGAGCTCGAGGCGCGTGGCTTCGGCCTGGGCGCGTTCGACGAGGTCGCGGGCGAGTCGCTCTTCGACCTCGGCCAGCCGGTCGCGGAGGAACTTGCGCCGGTCCTCGAGGCCGGCGGCGCGCACCTCGATGTCGGTGCGGATGGCGCTCACGGCGGCCGCTCGTTCTTCGAGGCCGCTGCGGGCCTGGGCCATGGCGCGCCCGCGGTCGAGCAGCTCGGCCTCCTCGGCTTCGTAGGTGGGGAGGGTTCGTTCGAGCTCGGCGACGCGGGCGGCGTCCCGATCGACGCGCTCGGCGAGATCGGCCAGGCGTGCGCGGAACGACTCGGCTTCGGTTCCGATGCCTTCGCGCCGTCGTTCGACGCGGCGGATGGCCTCGAGCAGGCCACCGCGACGGTTCTTGTGCTCGTCGAGCGCCTTCGAGGCGGCGCGAGCGGCGGCGACCACACTCTGGTGCGCGGCGGTCGCGCGGTCGAGGTCGGCTTTGGCTTCTGTCCGACGGGTCGCGGCCTGGGCGGCACGACCGCGGGCTTCTTCGAGCGCCGCGCCGGTGGCCTGGGCCCGGTTGCCGCCGACGCGCCAGCCGCTCGACCCGAGTCGATCGCCGTCGCGGGTGACCACCACCGTGCCCGGGTGCGCGAGCACGACATCGATGCCGGCGAACAGATCGCCGTCGATGACCACGGCCCCACCGATGAGCTCGTCGAGCAGCGTCTCGACCGCCGGGTTGTTCGAGCGCACGTGGCCGCGCACCGGTTCGCCGACGGGCGGCGCGCCCACGCGTATGCGTGCGGCGCCGAGGGCGAGCACCGCACCGCTCACCTTGCCGGTACGCAACGTCTCGAGCGCGGCCCGCGCCGCCTGGACGTCGGCCACCACCACTGCTGCGAGTGCCTCGCCGGCGGCTGCTTCGAACGCCGCCTCCCAGCCTTCGTCGACCTCGACGAGGTCGAGCAACGTGCCGATGACCCCGCGCACGTCACGGAGGCGGGCGGCGCCGGCTCGGGCGCGTGCCTCGTCGAGCGCCATGGCGAGCGCATCGGCTCGGGCGTTCCACGAGCTGTGCTCGGTGTCGGCCTCGCTCAACACCGCCCGCGTGGCGGCGACATCGCGCTCGGCCAGGTCGCGGGCGGCCTCGGCGTCGTCGACATCCTGGCGCCGAGCAGCCGACGCGGCGTCGAGGGCCGAGAGCTCGGTCTGGACCCCGGCGAGCTCGGCTTCGATCGGTCCGAGCTCGTCCGCGTGGGTGTGGAGACGCTGCTCGAGCCGGGTGCGCTCGCCCGACGATCGCTCGACGGAGATCCGCAGTGCACCCAGCTCACCGCGGATCTCGGATGCCTTGCCGCTCGGTGGTGCGACACCCCCGGCCCATTCCTCTTGGAAGCGGGCCCGGGCCCGGTCGAGCTCGACCTCGGCGTCGGCCAGACGGTCGAGCTCGGGCAGCAGTGCCTCGGCCTCGAGCTCGGCGTTGTCGAGATCGGCGCGCAGGCGCGCCCCGTCCGCTTCGAGGTTGGCGACGACCCCGCGGTCGATCGCCGAGCTGCGGTCGCGTTCGATGCCCCGCAGTCGCTCGGTGAGCACGTTCGCCAAACCTTTGGTGCGCTCGCGGAGCGCCTCGAGGCGCAGCAGCGCATCGCCGATGTCGTCGCCACCCTGGGCGGACAGCTGGGCCTCGGCGTCGATGACCTCGGTGTCGAGCTTGGCCAACATGGCCAGCACGTCGTTGATCTGGCGGGCCAGATCGGCCCGGCCGTGCGCGCTGGTGCCGATGCGGCGCTGC
>JBKJKR010000551.1:0-7834 GCA_046597135.1 Acidimicrobiales bacterium
CGTAGAGGTTCACGGCGGCGTACGCGAGGCCGGGGGTGGTGACGAGGGACTCGGGACTCGAGAGCGGGTCCGCCGCGGTGCCCTCGACGGCGCCCGCTGCTTCGGGCACGACCAGACCTGACGCAGCGAACGCGCCTGCGGACATGCCGAGTCCGGTGAGCATCTTGCGGCGCGAGAAGGCGTGGGACTGATCGCTCATGAAACGGGTCCTTTGGGGAGGTTCGACGACGGTACCCGGGCCGCCGGAGCGGCAGGGTGATCGTCCGAATGCCCGTAGCCTTGAGCCATGTTCGAGGACCGCATCGCACGTGCACGTGCCGTGATGGAAACCAACGATGTCGACGTGCTGCTCTTGTCGGTCGGTGCCGACCTGCCGTACCTCATCGGGTACGAGGCGATGCCGCCCGAACGGCCCACCATGTTGGTTCTCCGACGCGACGGCACGCCCACGCTCGTCATCCCCAAGCTCGAAGCGCCACGAGTCGTCGAGCGGCCCGCCGTGTTCGAAGTCGCCACTTGGACCGAGACCGAGGACCCGGTGGCGCTCGTGGCCAAGCTCATGGGCAACGCGCGCACCGCGGCCATCGGCGACACCACGTGGGCCCGCTTCCTCGTCGATCTGTTGGCCCGCACGCCGAGCACCGCGTACCGCCGTGCGTCAAGCGTCATCGGCCCGCTGCGCGCGGTCAAGGATGCGGTCGAGATCGACGCACTGCGCCGCGTGGGAGCGGCGGTCGATCGCATCGC
Organism: Acidimicrobiales bacterium; assembly: GCA_046597135.1. Classification (GTDB taxonomy): domain Bacteria; phylum Actinomycetota; class Acidimicrobiia; order Acidimicrobiales; family WLNW01; genus WLNW01. The sequence goes on from JBKJKR010000551.1 coordinate 748, forward strand.
GGCCGAGCTCCAAGCGGGCCGCATCCCGCTCGTCGGGCGCACCGAGGCCGACGTCTCGGCCGAGCTCGGTGCACGCATGCTGGCCGAGGGTCATCACCGTGTGAACTTCGCGATCGTGGCCGCGGGCGAGAACGCGGCGAGCCCGCACCACGAGGCCGGCCACCGCGTCATCCGCGAGGGCGAGGTCGTGCTGTGCGACTTCGGTGGGTCGATGCTCGGCGCCGACGGTGTCGGCTACTGCAGCGACATCACGCGCTGCGTGCACGTCGGCGAACCGTCGAACGAGTTCGCCGACCTGTACGGCGTCCTGCACGAGGCGCAGGCCGCGTCGGTCCGCGCGGCCACCGTGGGCACGCCCTGCGAGGACATCGATGCGGCCGGACGCCGGGTGATCGAGGCCGCGGGCTACGGCGAGTTCTTCATCCATCGCACCGGGCACGGCATCGGCGTCGAAGCCCACGAGGATCCGTACATCGTGGCCGGCAACGTCACGCCGCTCGCGCCGGGTCACGCGTTCTCGATCGAGCCGGGCATCTACATACCGGGCCGCTTCGGCGCTCGCCTCGAGGACATCGTCGTCGCCACCGAGGCGGGGCCGGAACCCGTGAACCGCGCCGTGCACACCCTCGCGGTGGTCGACGGCTGAACGAGCGCTGCTGTGCAGGTCGCCGGGTCAGGTCGCGAGCGGTTCAGATCGCAAGAATTGGCTCGAGGTCGAGGATGAGCCCCGGCTTCACGAGCACCTTGCACTGATCGGTCGGATGTTTGAGCGCGGCGAACGCGGCGGCGAAGCCATCGAGGTCGACCTGTGACGTGATGAACGCGTCGATGGGGAGCCGGCCCTGCGCCAAGTGGTCGATCGTGATCGCGAAGTCCTGGCGGCGGTAGTAGACGACGAAGTGCAGCGCGAGCTCCTTCATCAACGCGAGCACCGGCACGAAGGTGTCGGGCTTGGTGCACACGCCGGCCACGATCAACCGCCCGTGGACGGCCGTCATCGACACACAGGTCGCGATCATCCCGGGCGTTCCCACGCACTCGAACACCACGGAAAACGTCCCGTCGGCGCCGCCGTCGTTCGGGTCGGCCACGTGCGTCGCGCCGACCTCGATGGCCGCGGCCCGGCGATGCGCGACAGGGTCGCTCACCACGACCGTGCGCGCACCACGCACCCGGGACCACATCGCGATCGCGAGCCCGACGGGACCGCCGCCAACGACGAGCACCTCGTCGGCCGAGGTGAGCGCAGCCCGCTCGACCGCGTGCAGACCCACGGCCAGCGGCTCGACCAGGGCACCGACATCGAAGGCGACGGTCTCGGGCAACAGGAACGACTCGCGCGCGGCGACCCGGACGAACTCCGCGTACCCACCCGACGAGCCGCCGACGCCGATCATGTCGAGCGTGGCGCAGTGCGCGACGTCGCCGGTGACGCACGGCAGGCACGCGCCGCAACCGATCAGTGGCAGCGCGCTGGCGCGCATGCCGAGCTGCCAGTCGGTGACGCCGTCGCCGACGGCGACGACCTCGCCACAGAACTCGTGGCCCATGACGAGCCCGGTGCGCATGTTGTCGACGGCCTTCAGGTCGCTGCCGCAGATGCCGCACGCATGGACGCGCAACACCATCTCGCCGGGCCCGGGAGTGGGGTCGGGCACGTCGACGATGTCGAAGCTGTGCTCTTCGTTGACCACTGCTGCACGCATGCGAGGTTCCGTTCGTCGGTCCGGATCGTAGACGTGTCGACCGGAGGCCGACGCGCGGGCTCGATTGCGGGGCGGCGGATGCGGTCACCTACCGTTCTGCGCGTGATTCGCCTCGACGCCGCGACGGTGATGCAGCAATGGGCCGTAGGTGGCCTGTTCTTCTTGTGGATCACCACTCGTCGGCGCGAGGTGGGCATCGGCTACGGCTGGCTGCTCCGCGCCACGTTCGCGATCTTCGCCATCGGCTCGATCTGCCTCGGCGTGCTGTTCCAGTTCGACCCCGGCCGCGAGATCGGGTCGGCGATGGTGGTGATGGCCACCCTGGTCGCGCTCGTCGTGTCGGTACAGCGCCGGTCTGCGGGCGTGAGCGGTCAGCGGGAGGTGCAGGAACGCCGAAGTGCGCGCGTCGCGACCATGACGGGCATCGATCGCACCCGTCAGGTGTTCGACAAGTCGACCGCCGAGTTCCCACCGTGGCTCGACCTCGTCGCGCCGATCCTCGGCGTGGGCGGGCTTGTCGCCGCGGGCATCGATGCGGGCGATCCCGCGCTGCTCTCGGTGGCCCGCGTACTGGTGGGCGCGGCGTTCCTCGGCGCGATCACCGACGCGATGCTGCTCGGCCACTGGTACCTCGTGCAGCCCGGGCTGCCCCGGGCCCCGATCCTCGAGCTCGTCCGATGGAACGCCATCGTGTGGCCCTTCGAGCTGGCCGTGCTGCTGTGGCCGACCGGCATGGCGTCGGTGCTCAACGGCAACATCGACGACCACTACAACGGCCTGCTCGGCTGGTTCTGGGTGGCGTCGTCGCTCACGACGATCATCCTCATCGGGGTCACGCGCGCGGCGCTCAAAGAGCGCGCCTACTCCGCGGTGATGGCCGCGACGGGCTTGTTGTACCTGGCCATCCTCACGGCCTTCGGCATGGACGTCGTGGCCCGGGCGCTGCTCGCGTAACCTCACGGTGACGCAAACCGGCGCACCAACCGCAGGAGCGGAGCAACCATGGCACGAGCCATCTGGAGCGGGTCGATAAGTTTCGGCTTGGTCAACATCCCCGTGAAGCTCTACAGCGCGGTCTCGCGCAAGAACGTGAGCTTCAACCAGATCGATCGACGCACGGGCGCTCGGGTCAAGCAGAAGCGCGTGTCGGCCCTCGACGGCACCGAGGTGTCCTACGACGACATCGTCAAGGGCTACGAGCTCGCGTCGGGCGAGTACGTCACCGTGAGCGACGAAGAACTGGCGGCGCTCGACCCCGAAGCCGGTCGGCTGATCGACATCCTCGAGTTCGTCGATCTCGTCGACATCGATCCGTTGCTCTACGACTCGGCGTACTACCTGGTGCCCGATGAAGCGACCGCCAAGCCGTACAAGCTGCTCGCCGCCGCCATGGAGCAGACCGGCAAGGTGGGCATCGCGCGGTTCGTCATGCGCACCAAGCAGTACCTCGCCGCGGTGCGGCCGAAGGACGGCCTCCTGCTGTTGTCCACCATGGTCTACGACGACGAGCTCGTCCGGCCCGAGGAGATCGGCGGCTTCGATGCACTGGGCCGCGTCGAGCTGTCCGACAAAGAGCTCGCGATGGCCGAGCAGCTCATCGGTTCGCTCGCCGAGGACTTCGCCCCCGAGAAGCACCACGACACCTACCGCAACTCGGTCCTCGAGCTCATCGAGCGCAAGGCAGCGGGCGAGACCGACGTGGTTCCGGTGGCCACCGCGCCGAGCAACGACAAGGTCATCGATCTGCTTGCGGCGCTCGAGGCCAGCGTGAAGGCGGCCAAGGACGCGCGCACGCGCCATCCCGCCGCACGCCCCGAGAGCTCGACGCGGCGCGACACGGTCGACGACGCTGAGGACGACGCCGCTGCGGACGGTCTCGAAGGCGCCGCCGTCAAGCCCGCCCGCAAGCGCAAGTCCGCCTGACCTCCGTCCGCGACGACATGGCTGCGCCGGGCGATCGGACGAACGTCGACATCGCAGGGCGGCGCCTCGTCGTGTCGAACCTGGGCAAGGTCATGTACCCACTCGTCGGGTTCACCAAGGCTGACGTGATCGGCTACTACCTGCGAATCGCGCCCGTGCTGCTGCCCCACATCCGGGGTCGAGGGGTGACGTTGCGTCGATGGCCCGACGGTGTCACCGGCGAGTCGTTCTTCGAGAAGCGCTGCGCATCGCACCGACCCGAGTGGTTGCCGGTGGCGGTCGGCCCGGGTGACCGCGGCGGCGCCATCAAGTACTGCTGCATCGACGAGGTCGCGGCGCTCGCGTGGAGCGCCAACCTGGCCGCGCTCGAGATCCATGCGCCGATGGCTCGCGGCACCGACATCGAAACCCCCTCGATGGTGGTGTTCGATCTCGACCCGGGTGCGCCGGCCACCATCGTCGAGTGCTGCGACATCGCGCTCGAGATCCGCGACGTGCTCGACGCGTTGGGGCTCGAGGCCTTCGCAAAGACCAGCGGCTCGAAGGGCATGCAGCTCTATGTCCCGCTGAACACGCCGCACACCCACGAGCACGCGTCGTCGTTCGCGCTGGCGGTCGCGCAACTGCTCGAGAAGCGGCGTCCGGCCGATGTCGTGTCCGTCATGGCCAAGGCGGCGCGCGGCGGAAGGATCTTCATCGACTGGTCGCAGAACTCACGGCACAAAACCACCATCGCCCCGTACTCGCTGCGCGGCAAGGACCGGCCCACGGTGTCGACTCCGCTCACCTGGGACGAGGTCACCGCCGGCGCATCGGGCGAACCGCTCGACTTCGACGCCCCCGAGGTGCTCGAACGGGTCGCACGGTTGGGCGACGTGTTCGCGGCGACCGAGACGCTCGAGCAACAGCTCCCCAACCCGTCCGGGTGATCGTGGGGCACGCCGGCGGCGGGTAGCGTCGGCCGGGTCATGACAACGCTCGCCTTCCCTGGCCGGAACCTCATCACCGCCCTGCGCTACAAGGGCCGCGACATGCGCTCCGGTGCGTTGTTCGATGCGCTGCGCGCCCAGCCACGGGGTGCCGTGCTCGACGTCGGCGGCGGTGCGTTCGTGACCACCGCCATCGAGGTCGGGGTCGAGTTCACGGCGTGGACCGTCGTCGAGCCGAGCGCCGCAGACCTCCCGAACGTCGATGAAGCGCGCGTGGTCGGCGTGGTCGGCGACGGCTGTGCGCTCGAGTTCGGCGACGACACGTTCGACACCGTTCTGTCGATCCAGGTGCTCGAGCACGTGTTCGAACCGATCCGCATGTTCGAGGAGCTGCACCGCGTGGCCCGGCCGGGCGCGACCATCATCGTCATGGCGCCCCAGACGGCCAACATCCATCATGCGCCGCACCACTACCAGAACCTGACCCGGTACTGGCTCGAGGAAGCGGCGCGCCACGTCGACGCCGAGGTGGTCAGCTACACCGCCATGGGTGGTGCGTGGTCGAGCACCGCATCGCGGTTGCTGCTGCAGTACCCGGCGGCCTTCGGTGTCGGCGGGTACGCACACCCCGGCGTGCGACGGGGGTGGAAGTTCTGGGCGCTGTTCCCGCTCGGCGTGCTCACGAGCGTCATCACGTTCCCGCTCGCGATGCTGCTGTCACTCGGCGATCTCGAAGAGGAAGCCAACAACCACCTGATCGTGCTACGCAAGCGGACCGGCGCGAGCTGACCTCCGTCCGGTCGGTCAGCCGATGGCCGCAGCCACGCTCGTGCGCATGGCGTTGAGCGACCCGGCCAACGCATCGCGAACCGACAGCACCGGATCGGTCGGTTGCCACGTGAAGCCGAGCCCTGGGTCGTCCCACCGGCAGGTGTACTCGTCGACCGGGTCGATTGCCCGATCCGACGAGAGTGCGTGAACGGTCGCAGAGGTGCACCAGATGGCGTAGGCGACGCCCGCCGGTAGGCGCACCGCCGCGAACTCGTGGCGGTCACCGAGATCGAGCGTGAGGCTGCGGCCGTAGGTGGGCGACGCCGGACGCAGATCGTGCACGCCGAGCTTCGCCGAGCCCTCGACGAGCGACAGCTGGGCGTCGGTGCAAGGGTGGGCATAGGTCCCCCGCAGCACGCCGCGGTTCGACCGGACCACCAGGATCCGGCGGGCGCCGCCGGCGCTCGCCGGTGCCGGCATCTGCGGCACGGACGTCTCCCATCCGCGGTGATCGTCGCGGCGATCGAGGGCATACGCATCGACGCCGGCGAGCGCGAGCGGGTGCGCGTCGACCAACTCGGGGAACATCGTCAGGACGCTACCGCGCACAGCCTGACGCAACGAAAACCGCTCGTCAGCGCCGGAATGGAGAGCTCGTGCGAAGGAGTACTGTGCGGTGCATGGGGGACTCCACGTCATTCGAACATCTGCTCGCGCCCGGTCACATCGGAACGCTCGAGCTCCGCAACCGCATCATCATGGCGCCGATGGGGGACTGCTTGTCCAACGTCGACGGCACGGTCAGCGACAACCAGGCCGCCTACTTCGAGGCTCGGGCGCGGGGCGGTGCCGGCATGCTCCTCGTCGGTTCCGTGTCCGTGTCGTATCCGTATGGCTCGTTCGACGAACGCCAGACGGCCGCGTCCGATGACATCTACCTTCCGGGACTCATCGACCTGACGACGCGCGTGCACCGTCACGGCGCGCGCATCGCGGCGCAGATCACCCACAACGGGCAGATGTCGTTGTTCGACACTGCCAACGGACGCCCCATGCTCGTGCCCGCGCCGCCGAAGGCGTCCAAGCCCGATCACATCTCGATGATGGTCACCGAGGGTGAGGTCGCGGCGATGATGTGGGCCTACACCCAACCCACCTCGCACTTGTCCTACCAGGCCGCGACCGAGAGCGATCTCGCCTGGGTTGTCGAGCGTTTCGTCGACACCTCCGAGCGCTGCCAGCGCGCCGGTTTCGACGGCGTCGAGCTTCACGCAGGCCACGGGTACCTCATCGACGAGTTCCTCACGCCGTCCATGAACACGCGCACCGACGGCTGGGGAGGGGCGGTCGAGAACCGCGCCCGACTACTTGTCGACATCGTGCGCGCGATCCGAGCGCGTCTCGGCGCCGAGTTCCCGCTGTGGATCCGCATCAACGCGGTCGAGCACCACAAGACCGACGGCGAGACCTTCGACGAGCAGCTGCGCGTCATCGATCTTGCGATCGCGGCGGGCATCGACGCCGTGCACCTCACGGCGTACGCCAGCACCGATGTTGCGACCGGCCCCACCGACGGGTATGCACCGCACCGTTACACCAAAGGGGCGCAAGGATCGCTCACCGAGTACGCCCGCATCCTGCGCGAACGCGTGTCGGTACCGGTCATCACGTTCGGGCGCATGGAGCCCGACGAGGCCGAAGCGGTGCTCGCCGACGGCAAGGCCGACTTCATCGTCATGGGGCGCAAGCTGCTCGCCG
>JBKJKR010000045.1:0-4634 GCA_046597135.1 Acidimicrobiales bacterium
CGCAGAGGTGCCTGACGCTGCAGGGCCGCCGGCCGCACCCCGTGGACGGCGGCTCCGTCGTCCGGCCGAACGCGGCGAGCACCTTCGGGCTACCGTGCCCCTTCGAACAGCCGTGCAGTCAGGGGGCACCATGGACGTTCGCTCGGCACCACCCGCGCTCGTACAAGACGTGGTCGCGCAGCTCGACGAACGCGGGTACGCGATCGTCGAGCGCCGCGCCGATCCTGCGGTGATGCAGCGCCTGCTCGACGAGGTGAAGCCGTGGGCCGACCGGGCCGAGCGGCTGCAGCTGAAGTTCTTCGGCGGTGGGCTCCGCAAGGTCGAGTCGGTGCTGACGAAGTCGAGCGCGTTCGTGTCGCTCCTCGCCGATCCGCTGCTGCACGCCATCAACGAGGCCGTGCTCGGGCCCGAGTCGTTGTTGAACGGTTCGTCGGTGTTCATCCTCGAAAAGGGTGGACGCGACCAGACCATCCACAACGACGGAACCATCTACGAACCCATGGTGCCGCGCGCCCCCGGTGGGCCGCACTACCTGCTGGTGTTCATGTGGGCCGTCACCGATTTCACGAAGGAGAACGGCGCCACACGAGCCATTCCGGGGAGTCATCTCTGGCCGGCGGGTCGCATGCCCGGCCCTGATGACCCCGTCGACTACCTCGAGATGCCGCAGGGCTCGTTCGCGGTGTGGCTGGGTTCGACGTTCCACGCCGCAAGCACCAATCACACCGATCAGGCACGGGTCGGCACGCAGATGGGCTTCAACTGCGGATGGTTGCGCCCCCACGAAGCCAACCTCTTGCTGGTGCCGCCTCTCGTGGCACGCGACATGCCGCTGAACGTGCAAGAGGTGCTCGGCTACCGCGCACATCGCGGCATGCTCGGTTGCATCGAGCAACAGAGCCCGATCGAGAAGTTGGGCATGATCGCCCAGCAGGCGTCGTCGAGCAACCGGGTGGCACTGGGCCCCGATCCGTTCGTCGTCGCCGCCGAGACCGAGCAGTACTTCACCCGGCTCGGCACCGCCGCGCCGAGCGACGTGGCGAGCGAACTGAACCAACTCACCCAGACCAATGCCGCACGGGCCGGCGCGGCGCGCGAGGACGACCGCGAGGTGCTCGAGGTCGTCGCCCGCGCCCAGTCACGGCACCTGCTCAACCACTTGACCGCCGGCGGCTTCGACGATCTCGTCGACGCACTCCACTCCGGTCACCTTGCCCCAGCCCACTCGTCGTAGGAGAAGTCCGATGTCCCCCACCTCCACCCGTCCGTATCGCGCCGCGGTGTGCACCGTCACGCCCTACGACAGCGAGGGCCGCCTCGACGAAGAAGCCGTGAAGCAGCTCGTCTCGACCATCGTCGACCAAGGCGTAGGCCTGTCGATCGGCACGGCGTCGCCCGGAGAAGGCTTCGCATTGTCGCTCGACGAAACGGCGCGGTTCTACGAGCTCGTGGTGCAGACCGCGGCGGGTCGGGTGCCGGTGTGCGCCATGGGGGTCGAGCCCCGCAACGCGCAGCAGCTGATGCCGATCATCCGCATCGCCGAGCAGGCCGGCATCGACATCATGCAGCTGTACACGATCGACCCGGGCCACGCGATGAAGCTCACCGACCACGAGATGGAGCGCTACTTCTCCACGCTGCTCGACGACATGGCCGTCCCGGCCGCGATCTCGACCCACGCGTTCAACGGGCTCGTCTCGCTACCCGTCCTCGAACGGTTGCTCGACAACTACCCGAACATCTCGACCATCCACTGCACGAGCGAGGTCAACTACCTCAAGCAACTCGTCGACATCGTCGATGACCGCTGCGAGATCCTCATGGGTGGCCCGATGCTGGCGTTGTCGACGCTGGCCATCGGCGGCCAGGGCTTCTTGTGCTCCGAGGGCAACATCGCTCCGGTGGTCGTGGGCGAGCTGCAAGCCGCGGTGCGCGCCGGGGACCTCGACGAGATGCGCCGCGCCTACCGCGATCTCAACGGTGTGTTCAGCCTGAACATCTGGCCCGGTGCTTCGGTGCGGTTCCTCAAGTCGGCCATGCGGTTGCTCGGCATCCCGGGTTCGTACACGCGTCCGCCGTTCGAACCGCTCGACGCCGAGAAGACCGAGATCGCCCGTGCCGCCATGAAGGCGCTCGACCTGCCCGAGTGGCGTGGTCGCCTCGGCTGACGTAGTTCCCGCACGCGGTTGCGCGCGGGCCGAGAATGGAGCAATGACATGACTTGGGGACCGTTCGATCTCACCGGCCGTTCGGCTGTCGTCACCGGCGCGGCCATGGGCATCGGCTTCGGCATCGCGTCGCGCTTTCGCGAAGCCGGGGCTGACGTCGTGGTGGCCGACATCGATGCGGCGGCGGCCGATCGCGCGATCGAGCGCCTGAGAGAGGTCGAAGGTGTCGGCCGCACCGTCGCGGTGCGCGCCGACGTGTCCGACCCGGCATCGGCCAAGGCGGCGATCGCCGCGGCCGTCGACAACTTCGGCCGGGTCGACATCCTCGTGAACAACGCCGGCATCTACCCGGTGTCGATGCTGGCCGACCTCACCCCCGAGCTCATCACCCGCATCCTCAGCGTGAACGTGGCCGGCGTGATGCTCATGACGCAAGCCGCCGCGGCGGCCATGTCCACGAGCGGCGGCGGCGTGGTGGTGAACATCGCGTCGATGGACGCGTTGCATCCCTCGTTCCCGGGCCTGTCCACCTACGGGGCGTCGAAGGGCGCGGTCGTCGCGATGACCAAGCACCACGCGCTCGAGCTCGCGCCGAACAAGATCCGCGTCAACGCAATCGCCCCCGGCGGCATCTGGACCGAAGGCGCTGCGGCCAGCTCGGCCGGCGGTGGGCTCACCGAGGAGGAGCGGCTGGCCATCGAGGTGGCGATGATCGCGAAGACACCGGTCGGTCGCTTCGGCACACCCGACGACATCGCCAAGGTCGCGCTGTTCCTTGCGTCCTCGGCCGCCGACTACATGACCGGCGAGACGGTGCTCGTCGATGGTGGCGTGCTGCTCAGCTGAGTACGGTCGGGGGCCGTCGCCGACGAAATGAGCCGACCTTGAGCGTTGCCGTGTTCGTCGAACATCGGGTGCGTCCCGGACGTCGCGACGACGTGCGCTCCGTGTGGGAGAAGTGGCTCCGGCCCGCCATCGAGGCCAACGACGCGCACGAGGCGTATGCGTACACGTTCGATGCCGACGATGCCGACGTCATCCGCGCGTTCCAGCAGTACCGCGACGCGGCGTCGGCCGCGGCCTTCCTCGACACCGACACGTATCGGTCCTACGTGGCCGAAGTCGAAGCGTTGTTGCTCGGCCCACCCAAGGTCACCCGGGCCGAAGTCATGTGGACCAAAGGGCAATAGGCGAATCGAGGCGCGGATTTGCTACAGCCCGTCACCTGTCGTCGCGGCCCACAACTCGCGTTGCCCGAACGCTCCCACTCTTGCCACGAGGCTTCACATTCCGCCGCGTACGCGTCGAAGCACTCGCCGTCTTCGTCAGGTGGACTCATGCTCAGGAGGTTGCGCCGGCGCCCACGGGGACGGCTTCGGGGTAAGCGCGCCGCAGCTCGTCGCGCGTGGCCGGGTCGACGACGGTGGCGCACGTGAGCCGCAACGGATCGCCGCGTCGTGCGAGATCGTCGTTGAATATCGCCACCACCTCCTCGAGCGTGAGCAGGTCGTGCTCGACCCGCCTGCGCTCGGCTTCGTTCGTGTACACGTGGGCCTTCCACAGCACGCTCACGCGGTAGTGATCGAGCGGGGCGCTCCACACCTCGCGGCCCCCGTCGACCACGGCCCAATCCCCGTGCGCGATGGGGCCGACCTCGGCCGATGAGGTCACGAGCGGGGCCACGGCGTCGCCGCAGCGAATGGGCGCAACCTGATGGAACATGCCGTGGTTGTCGCCGACGAGTGCGGTGTTCGCCATGTGGTCGGCATGGCGCGACGGTGGCGAGTCGGGACCGTCGGGCCAGTACAAGAGGCCGCCGCCGTCGACGTCATCCATCCACCAGATCGACGTGGCCTGGGTGATGGCCCAGTCGTCGAACAGGCCCGACCACAACATGGTGCGCAACACGTGCATCGGCGTGTTGGTGCGGTCGAGGCCGCGAAAGATCGGGTTGTCGGTGTGTGCGGGCCCGTGCGCGGACGTCGGACCCATCACGTTCACGTAGATGGTGTGCGGCACGATGACGTCGGCGTCGTAGAAGTCCTTGGCCGCCTCGATCACGCGCGGATGATGCAGGAAGAGCTCGGCCCCCGAAGCGACGAAGTCGGCGTGCACCCAGTCCTTCTGGAACCACAGCGGCAGCGTCGGCACCTCGGCCTGGGCGCCCGAGCGGAACCATCCACCGAGCGGCCGATACGGCGCGTTGGCGACGAGCAGGTCGACGACCGCCGAGCGATCAGGGATCACGTCGCGCAGCAACACCGGCGGTTTCGCGTAGTGCATGAAGTCGACGGTACGACCGCCGTCACACCTGGTCAAGCGGCCTACAGTCGCGACATGACGGGGCGGGGGTGCAAATGAACGACGATCCGGACGCGCTCGTCCGCTATGAGGTGCACGGTGCGGTGGCCGTCATCACGCTGAACCGCCCGGCCGAGCGCCACGCGTTCAATGCCGCGATGTCGG
>JBKJKR010000191.1:0-2555 GCA_046597135.1 Acidimicrobiales bacterium
TCGGCGAGTTCGGCGACCGCCTCGCGGCCGACATCGCCGAGCGACGCTGACGGCACGACCGTGATCGAACGCCTCTGGGCCGGCTGGCGCATCCCCTACATCGAGCAGGACGACGCACAGCGCGTCGCCTCGCGTTCGGCCGGGCTGTCGTTGTTCGAGGGCATCGAGCAGAGCGGGCTGCCCGATCACGAGACCTACGTGTTGTGGCGCGGCAGCCGTTGCTTCTCACTGCTGAACGCCTTCCCCTACGGCTCCGGTCACCTCATGGTGCTGCCCAAGCGCGCGGTCGCCGACCTCGAAGCGCTCGAACCCGACGAGCACACCGAGCTGTTCGCCGGCGTGCGCGACGCGGTCGTCGCGGTGAAGGTCGCGTATCGGCCCCAAGGTGTCAACGTCGGCATCAACCTCGGAACGGCGGCGGGCGCGGGAGTGCCCGACCACCTCCACGTGCACGTGCTGCCGCGCTGGGCCGGCGACACCAACTTCACGACCGCGGTCGCCGAGGTGCGCGTGCTGCCCGAGCCGTTGTCCGACACGTGGCGCAAGCTGCGCGCCGCGTGGCCGCGCGCGTGAACGTGCAGGTACCGTTCATGCCCTGATGTCCGACGAGCGCGAGTCGACCAAATCCGAGATGCCGGTCAGCGACGCCGACGTGCGCGACGAGCTGCCCGCCGAGCTCGACGTCACCGCACTCGACAGCGAGTACCTCTTCCCCAACAACAGCCGGCGCCGCATCCCGGGCTACACGTACATCGTCTTGGGTGTCCTGTGCGTCCTGTTGTGGGCGTGGCGCCGCGGCCACGAGCCCATCTTGTCGAACCAGGGCTTCCTCCTCGTCGGCGTCGGTCTGGTGCTGTTCGGGCTCTACCACCTGCAAGCGGGCTGGAACCTCGACATCGACGAGCGCGACGCACTGGTGGCCGCCACCCGCGAGGTCGGCTTCCCGGTCGGTCACGCCTCCGCACAGCTCGGTTGGCGCGGCATCCGCAGCCGGCCCACCTGGCGGATCCTGCTCTACAGCAACGAGCCTGCACCGCTGAAGCGCGGGCTCGTCATGGTCGACGGCGTCGACGCCTCGATCGTTTCGTCCTACATCGAGGACAACCCCGAAGACTGGTCCGAGCTCGACGTGACGTGACCGCCCACATCGGCGAGCGCTCGCAACTCAATCGTGGGGGAGGTGCTGCACCACTCGTTCGAGCAGGCGCAGGTTCTCGGCGCCGGTGCGCACCGCCTCGCGGGCGAGGTCGCTGACGCTGACCGTGCGCCCCGCGGCGTCGGCCGTGCGTGACCAGCCGGCAGTGGGCGCGCGATCGAGCCGGTCGGCCAGCGCGGTCGCGTGCGCAGCAAGTCCGTCGAGCAGCGTGGCGGCAGCGGGCGAGCCGCTCGGCGGCCGGTGACGTGCGGCCGCGTCGACCACCGACGCGTCGACCGCTGGTCGGTCGTGCACGAGCGTCTGGTCGACCGCGTGGTCGATGAGCTCGAGCGAGTGCGCGGTGTCGGCGACGAGCGCGAGGACGGTGTGCCCGTCGACGGGCTTCACGAGCAGATCGGGGTCGGGTGGCACCATGGCGAGCGCCTCGCGGTAGCGACGGGGGAACGATCGCAGGGCCGTGACCAGGTTCGGCGGCTTCAGCTGGTCGTAGCGGTCATCAGTCACCGTTGCCTTCTTTCACGTGGTCTGTGGGCATGCCGGCGCATGGTGGACGCTTTGGCGGGGGTGCCGCTGGTACCATCATGGCCAGCTGCAAGGATCGGTGCCTCCGAACCACGATGCTGTGTCGAACGGCATGGTGGTTCTCCCGGTCTGACGGACGAGTTTCGGAGTGTGACCATGTTCGACGGCCATTGGCGGTCCACGGTCGACAAGGGCCTCACGCCCATCGGTGAGAGCTTGCGCAAGGCCGGGGTCACGGCCGACACGGTCACCGTGATCGGCATCCTCATGGCTGCGGGTGCAGCGGTGGCCATCGGCGCCGGAAGTCTTCGCCTCGGCCTGCTGTTGCTCGTCCTCACCGGCGTGCCCGATGCGCTCGACGGCGCAGTGGCAAAGGCCTCAGGCACCTCGTCCGCGCGCGGTGCCTACTTCGACTCGGTCTCGGATCGCTTCACGGATGCGCTGCTCTTCGGTGGCGTGGCGTGGTTCCTCACAACCGACCGCCCCGGCAGCCGCATCATGATGCTGCCGGTCGCGCTCATGGCCGTCGCCATGCTCGTGTCGTACCAGCGGGCCAAGGCCGAATCCCTCGGCTTCGATGCCAAGGGTGGCCTCATGGAGCGCGCCGAGCGCTTCATCGTGCTCGGCTTCGGGTTGTTGTTCAGCGAGATCCTCGTCGGCGTGCTCTGGGTGATGTTCGTCCTCACCGCGATCACCGCCGTGCAGCGGTTCGTGAAGGTCTGGCGCCAGGCAAGTGGTCGGCCGTTGCCGACACCGGCTCGCGAACGCTTGATGCAGCGTCGGGTGGTCATCCGGGCGAACACCCGGCCGCGTCGCCGTTTCGATCGGGACGGCGCGTCGGCGGCCACGTGGCGCCGCCGGTCGCGCGAGCGCGACC
>JBKJKR010000216.1:0-11775 GCA_046597135.1 Acidimicrobiales bacterium
CAACGCGACCACGACCTCGTTCGCGTACCGATCGCCGACGCGGCGGAGCGGCGCAGTGACGTGGGCGTACACCGACGCGATCGCCGAGTGCGTCGCGTGCTCCGGGACCTCGCCGTCGAACGCCAGGTAGCCGGCGCCCCGGAACAAGCGAGCGGCCTGGTGCATCAGCGCGCCATGGTGGGGCCGGGTCGGGTCGAGCGACCGGATCCGCGCGGCGTACGACATCGACGCGGGCCAGTCGATGTGCAGTGCGTTCGCCGCGCGGCGCAGCATGGCGACCGTGTCATCGGTGGGTTCGGGCAGCGTCCGAAGCAGCCCGACCGTGCCGTGCACCATGATGCGCGCCGCCGCGATGCCGGTGAGCAACGAGATCTGCGCGTTCCACTGTTCGACCGGCAGCGTGGCCCGGAAGCGCAGTTCGTACCCACCGTCGACGCGGTCGAGTTGCTGGTCGGGCAGTGACAGGCTCACCGCGCCCCGAGCGGCCTCTTGCGCGAGCCGGGCCTGGCCGATCTCGCGCAACAGGAGCAAGGGTGCGGCGGCGGTGCCGGCGTCGATGCGCGCTTGCGCGTCCTCGTAGGAGAGCTTCTCGCGGCTCGTCACCAATGCTCGTTCGACCCGGGCCGGCCCCAGCGAACCGTCGGTGGCGACGTCGATGGTCCAGAGCAGGGCGGGCCGTGGGCCGTCGGGGAGGAGGCTGGCGGCGCCTTCGCTCAGCACGGGTGGATACAACGGCGCGCGGCGGTCGGGTGCGTACAACGTGACGCCGCGGGCGAGTGCTTCTGCGGCCATCGGTGAGTCGAGGTCGACGAACGCGGCGACATCGGCGATCGCGTAGTGCACGCGAAAGCCGCTCGACGTGCGCTCGGCGTGGTACGCCTGATCGAGGTCGGTGCTGCCGGCCGGGTCGATCGTGACGAACGGGATGGCCGTCGCGTCGATGCGGTCGGTGGTCGCAGTGGTGGCGGTGAACGTGCGGGTCGCGGCGTCGGCGGCCGCGGCGAGCACCGCCGGCGGGAAGGCGTCTGCGATCTGCAACTCGTCGCGAACCGCTTCGAGCCCTTCGACTACTGCAGCATCGGTCAGGGCACAGACGAGACGAGGCGACGGCACCAGGTCACCGTAGCGAGGCGCCGCCCGGGCGGGGGAGCTCGATCCAGGTGTTGCCGGGCAGCACCGTGATGGGGTTGCCGCGTTCGTCGGTGTAGGAGGCGACGGCCGCATCGGACTTGCGGGTCCACGTACCCCGGACCAGGTACCCGGCGGTGAAGATCCACACTTCGCCGCTGCCGCTGACGATCGCTTCGGGCGAGTTCTCGTCGGCCGGGGAGCGGCCGTACTGGGTGAAGTGCACGATGACGTTGGTGGGCGTGGCCTGGACCCCGGCGGCGTCGACGTGGCTGCGGTTGTTCTGCGCGCGGGCCCAGCCCTTGCCGTTCCAGGTGTAGCCGACCTTGGTGGAACCGAAGGTGATGTCGACGCCCGCAGTGTCGATGGCCCCTGCGGGTCGTGCCGCCTCGGGGGCGCGGAACGAAAAGAGTGCCGGCGGCCGGCCGCCCTTGCCGGATGCGGCGGTCCAGATGTCGGAGGTGCGCGAGAAGTAGTTGTGCGGAGGTGTCCGGTTCTCGCGGTAGAAGATGTCTGGATAGTCGGTCGGGCCGGCATCGACCAGCGTGGAGTCGAGCAGCTCCGCTCGTGTGCCGGCGTTGCCGCCCGAGCTCACGAAGAGCGGTTTGTTGAGGTTCGCGAACAGGTGCACGTCGGTGGTGCGCACCGACCGGATGGGCCCGACCGGGTCGGAGCCGCGCGAGTGGAAGACGGCCGCGAGTCGCGTGAGGCCACCTTCGACCTCTTCCTCGAAGACGACGTCGGCCTGGTTGATGCCGACCTGGGGCCGGGCTGCTTCCACGTTGTCGATCTTGACGACGATGGCGGGCCGGTTCTGATCCTCGAAGCTCGACGTACCCGTGAGCACCGCGCGCGTGAGTCGGGCGTTGATCTCCTCGATCTGGCGTTGTACGTCGGCGCGGTCGGCGGCGAACCGCTGACGGTTCTCGGCCGCGACGCGGCGCTTCTCCTGGGCGCCGGCGAGCTGATCGCGGACGTTCTTGGTCTCGGCCTGCTGCGCCGTGACCCTGCCCGCCAGGTCGCGCAGCTGTTGGTCGATGGCGATGAGCCGTTGCTCGGCATCGGCGACGACCGCGCGGTACATCTCGCGCTGGGCGATGTCCTCGGTCTGCGAACCCATGTTGAGCAGATCGTCGACGACGCTCGCGAGCAGCGGGTCGCCGCGGACGTAGGCGTCGATGGCGAAGGTGACCCGGGTGCGGGCGGGCTCGCGTCGGGCGTCGACGACGCGCGCGTACTCGTCGGCCAACAGATCGAGCTCGACGGAGGCCTTCTGCACCTCGCGCTCGATCGAGGCGATGGACGCCTCGGCTTCGACGATGTTCTTGTCCTCGTTCCCGACCTTGTTGTCGAGGTCGCGGTTCTTGTTCTTGAGTTGCTCGAGCTGGCCCGCCGAGTCCTGCGCGGAGGCCGCCGGCCCGAACGGCACCATCGCCGAGAGCGCGATGATGACGCCGGCGAGCGCCAGGAACGCGCGATGGGAGAACGCGCAGCGGGGTGAACGTCGTGAGTGAGCGTCGAGTCGCAAGAGGTTCCTCAACCGAGTACCGAGATCTGACCGCTCGAGGACCGTACGACCCACACGGCGAACAATGCAACGGTGTTCGCGACGACCAGCGCGGGGGCGAGCCACGACGGGAAGCGCTCGCGGAGGCGTGGGCCGAGGGCGACGAAGGCCACGCACACCACCAGCGCCTCGATGAGGAACACCGGTCCGAGCACGTGCCAGGTGAGCGCTTCGTCCCAGCGGCCGCGGAGGAACGCGCCGACCGAGCGGGTGAGCCCGCAGCCCGGACAGTTGTGCCCGGTCACGAAGCGGTACGGGCAAAGACCTGGCCCGCCGCGCCGCGCCGGGTCCCACAGGGCCACCCCACCGGCGAGTGCGATCGGCACCAGAAGATGCGTTCGGGCGCGGGCGACCAGATCGTTCGGCCCGCGCGTCACCGACGGCGGGGCATACGCGGTGGTCGCCGGCATCTCGTCATGCTCCCACGCTGCCGGGGTCCCGCGTGTGCACGGACCGCCGCAGTACGCAGCGTGCCGGGTGCGGGTCAGGGAGCGGGGGACCAGATGGCGCTGTCGCCCTGGCCCACGAACACCGGCGCCACCCCTTGTCGTGGCTGTTGCACCCACACGCCGATGCGCGACCCGGACCGGCCGGCGTAAACGAACGCCGCGCTGTCGGGTGACCACCAGCGGACGCTCTGCGCGTACTGGTCGAAGAGCCGGACCGACACGCGCAGGAACTCGAGGGTGGGCACGAAGGCGGTGCCGTCGACGGTGTTCTGGGTGCTCCAGAAGTGCCATCGGTAGGTCTCGTTCGCCTCGGGGGTGAGGAATGCGAGCCGGGCGCTGTTCGGGCTCCACACGAACGCGGACGTGGGCGTCTGGCGCACGGTGGTGACGGTGCGGGTCGCGATGTCGAGCACGGCGAGCCGGTTCTGCACCGCCTGGGGCACCGCGGGCGGCGCGGTGGTGGTCGGCGCGGTGGTCTGGGGGTACGCGACGTTGCTGCTGCTGCCCCCGCCCGAGTCGGGGAGGACCTGGTAGGCGACCTCCGTGCCGGCCGGGTTCAGTTGGAAGCGGATGCTGCCGGTGTAGCCGAGCAGGTCGCGGCGCGCGCCCGTCACGGTGTCGACAAGGGACAAGAACTGGGACGAGCCGTCGCGGACGCCGACGAGCACGGTCCGGTCGTCGAGCCATTGGGGGGTGCCGAAGGTTCCGGCGCGCACGCCGAGCGGGGTGACCGCACCGCCCGCGACACGGATGATGCTGAGCTCGGCCGATGCGGTGCCGGCCCCGGCGTGGACCAGCAGCCGCGTGCCGTCAGGCGACCACGAGGCGAGGAGCGGCGCGCCGGTGCGCAGCGGGGTCGACGCGAGGGTGGTGAGGTCGAGCACGTCGAGCTCGACGGTGGTGGGCGACAACGTGCGCAGCGCGGCGACCCCGGTGCTCGCCCGGTTCCACAGGTACGCGGTCGGCTGCGGGGACAGCGTGGCGTCGCGCTCGTCGGTGCCATCGACCTTGGCGGTGCGCACGCGCACCGAGTTCGTGGCGAGCGCGCTCCAGATGAGGCGGGTCGCGTCGGTCGACCAGGTGGGCGCGGCGACGCTGGTGCCCGGGCTGCCGATGGCCAGCACCTTGGGGTCGGTCCCGTCGGGCTTGACGGTGAAGAACGAGCCGTCGAGCCCGATGATGGCCAGGCGGCCGGGAAGGCCGGCGAGCGAACCGGGGATGGTGGTCGTGGTCGCGCCCGGCGCGGTGGTGACGCCGGGGGCCGCGGTGGTGGTGGGGGGCGTCGTGGTCGTGGTCGTGGCCCGGGGGGCCGTGGTGGTGGTCGTGGCGCGGGGCGACGTCGTGGTGGTGGACGTGCTGAGCCGGTCGTAGTCGCCACTGCATGCGGCGACCACGAGGGCGAACCCGACGGCGACGACCAGGCGAGAGCGGCCGAGGTGCGAGTTCATCGACGTGCCGTGTGGTCGGTCCAATGGGTGCCGTTCCAGTAGCGCTGCGTGCGGGGCTTGCCCGACGGGTCCGCATACCAGCCGGCGGGCGGCGCGACCAGCGGCTCGGCGACCGCATCCGCAGCGAGTGCGGGTTCGGGCAGGGTCGAACCGACCGTGACCGGCGCGTCGCCCGGTGCGGCTCCGAAGATCTGCTGCAGGTTGGGCATCGTTGCCGAGGCAGGGTTCGCCGCCGCCACCCCGGAACGAACCGCGGGCGCCGGCAGCGTGGCGGGCGGGGTGTGCCGGGTGCGTTGCTCGAGGTCACGGACGATGGATTCGTCGGGCCCGTCGTACGGATCAAGGCCTTCCATGCGGCGGAGCAGGTTGATGCGCTCGCGCAATGGTGGGTGGGTGTTGAACATCTCGTTGAACTTGGCGCCCTTGTGCCCGAGCGCCCGGTCGTCGGGGGACTCGATCCACAGGTGCGACGTGGCGTGCGAGGTCTTTTGCACGATCGACGAATCGGCATCGAGCTTCTCGAGTGCCCGGCGGAGTCCGGTCGGGTAGCGGGTGAACGCGACCGCGGTGGCGTCGGCGAGCGATTCGCGTCGACGGCTGATCGCCGCCTTCATGAGCGCGGCGGCGAGGGGTGCGAGGATCGCCACGAAGACCATGGCAATGAGGGCGAACGGGTTCGCACCACCGCCGTCGCGATCGTTGCTGCGGCGACCACCGCCGAAGATGGCGCCGAAGTACATCATGCGCCAGAAGACGTCGGTGATCACCGCGATCGCGCCGGCCGTGGCGACGGCCACGGTCATGACCCGGATGTCGTAGTTGCGGATGTGCGCGAGCTCGTGCGCGACGACGCCTTCGAGCTCGTCGCGGTTCATCTTCTGCAAGAGGCCGGTGGTGACCGCGACGGCCGCGTGCTCGGGGTCCTTGCCAGTCGCGAAAGCGTTCGGTGCCGGGTCGTTGACCACGTACACCCGGGGTTTGGGGATGCCGGCGGCGACCGCGATGGACTCGACGACGTTGTGCAGCTGGCCGAACTGCTCGATCGACGCCGGATGGGCGTTTGTCGCGCTGAGGGCGATGGAGTCGGATTTGGCGTAGGAGATCCAGGTGAGCAGCACGGCCACGCCGACCCCCACCGCGATGCCGATGGTTCCGCCACCGACGGCGGTGGACGCGACGCTCGCGACGAGGGCCAGGAGGAGGAACGACGCGGCGAGCAGCACCCATGTCCAGCGCTGGTTATGGGTTCGAAGTTCCTGGAAATCCAGCCGCTCACTCACTCCGAGCAGGTTACGGCGTGCGTCCGGCCGGGCCGCTTCACCCGGAGTCGGACACCACAAGTCGTACGTCGATCCACTCGGATCCCTATGGTGCAGCCATGACGAAGCCATTGGTGAAGCTGGAGCGCGACGGGCACGTCGCGGTCGTTTCGTTCAACCGACCCGAGAAGCTGAACGCGTGGGCATGGGGCCCCACGAACGAGTTGTGCGCCATCGCCGACGAGCTGCGGTTCGACACGTCGGTGCGGGTGGTGCTGCTGCGCGGCGAAGGCCGGGCGTTCTGCGCGGGCGAGGACCTCAAGCCCGACACCGACGATGTCGAGGAACGCCACCCGGGGCGCTCGGCCGCGGAGCGCACCCACATCGCCTACGAACGCGCCCGCTACTGTTTCGATCGGTGGAAGGTGGTCGACCAGCTCCCCCAGCCGGTGGTGGCGGCCATCCAGGGCTACTGCCTCGGCGCCGGGCTCGAGCTGGCGATGCTGGCCGACATCCGTGTCGCGGCGACCGACGCCATCTTCGCCCTGCCGCAGGTCACCCTCGGCACGCAGATCGTCGGCGGCGCCGACCTTCGCATGGTCAGCGAGCTCGGGGCCGGTCGCACCAAGCTGCTGGCCATGACCGGCCGCCGGTTCGGCCCCGCTGAAGCCGAGTCGTGGGGCCTCGTGCAGCAGGTGGTCGCGCCCGAGGTGCTGCAGCAGACCGCGCTTGACCTGGCACGCGAGATCGCGAAAAACGCACCGCTGGCTGTGCAGGGCGTCAAGCGGGCGGTGAACTTCGTGGCGTACCGCGGTTTCGAGGAAGCAGCGAAGTTCGAGGCCATGGCGTCGTCGGTGCTGTGGTCCTCCGACGACGTCACGAACGGGTTCGCGGCGAAGGCCCGCAAGGAGCAAGCGGAGTTCGAGGGCAAGTGAGCGCGTCGGCCGAACCTGCCCGCACGTCGTTCCACGACGCATGCCGTTCCGTGCGCGTCGCGGACGGCGTCTACGAGCGAAACCTCGACGAGAGCTATTGGGGTCACGAAGCGCAGTTCGGCGGATTCGCGCACGCGTTGGTCGTCGCGGCGATGAAGGAGGACATCGCCGACCCCGGTTTCGCGCCGGTGTCGATGAGCATGCACTTCATCCGGCCGTTCCTGACCGGACTCTTCCGCTGCGAGATCGCTGTGGTGCGCCGCGGTCGCAACATGGCGAACCTCCGGGCCGATGTGTACTCGTCGGGCAAGCTGGCCGGGCAGGCCATCGCGACGTTCGGGCGGCGTCGTGCGGTCGGCTCGTTCCTCGCGGCGGAGCCGCCTCCCGAGCTGGCGTTCGCCGTCGGCGCGGACGAGGCGCCGCACGACCCGGGCATGGGCATCCCGACGCACCGACACTTCGACTTCTGGCCCCGCGTCGGTTCGTCGATCGAGCACCGGGCCGACGGCAACCGCGTCGGCGGGTGGGTGCGCATGCGCGACGAGCCCGTGCTCGACGAGCTCACGCTCGTCATGATCAACGATCTGTGGGTACCGGCGGCCTATCACTTGTGGCAGGTCGGCCACGTCGCGGTGTCGGCCGACATCACCACGCAGTTCCGTGGTGTGCTGCCGGCCGCCCTCTCGCCCGGCGAGCCGGTGTTCGTGCAGCTGCGCACCGCGGCGAGCGCGGGCGGGTTCGTCGACGAGGACACCGAGGTCTGGACCGCAGCCGGCGAACTGCTGTGCCAAGGACGCCAGATGCGCTTCGTCCACGGCTGAGCCGCCGCCGCGCGCGCCGCCGGCGTTCTGGGTCGTGGTTCGCGCGCGGGGGCGTGCGGTTCGCTACCCAGAAGGGTGGATGCGTGGGTCAGCGGAGCTTTTGGATGATGAGTGCGCTGGTGGGCACCGCGGTACCGGCGGTGACGATGACGTTCTCGGCGCCTTCGACCTGGTTGACCGAGGTGCCGCGCACGAGGCGCACGGCCTCGGCGATGCCGTTCATGCCGTGGATGTACGCCTCGCCGAGCTGACCGCCGTGGGTGTTGATGGGCAGGCGGCCGCCGAGCTCGATCGCGCCGTCGGCGATGAAGTCCTTCGCCTCGCCTCGCCCGCAGAACCCGAACTCCTCGATCTGGGGTAGCACCAGCGGCGAGAAGTGGTCATAGAAGATGGCGGCCTGGATGTCGGCGGTGGTGAGCCCGCTCTGCGCCCACAGCTGGCGCGCGCACAACCCCATCTCGGGGATGCCCGTGATGGAGTCGCGGAAGTACGAGCGCATCATGTGCTGATCCTCGGCCACGCCTTGTGCCGCGCCGGCGATGACCGCCGGGATGCCCTTGAGGTCCTTCGCTCGTTCGAGGGTGGTGACGAGGAGGGCCTGGCCGCCGTCGGACTCCTGACAGCAGTCGAGCAGGTGCAGCGGCTCGACGATCCAACGCGAGTTCTGGTGATCTTCGAGCGTCACGGGCCGTTGGTAGAAGTGCGCCTTGGGGTTGGTGGCCGCGTGCTTGCGGTCGGCCACGGCGATGCGGCCGAAGTCGAGCGATGTGGCCCCGTACTCGTGCATGTAGCGCGTGGCGAACATGGCGACCCACGACGCCGGCGTGAGGAGTCCGAACGGTGAGGTCCACGCGTACTGCGTGGCCGACGCCTCGGCGCCGCCGGGGTTGGCCTGCACACCCGTGCCGAAGCGGTGCCACGAGCGCTCGTTGAACGCACGATACGCGAGCACGTAATCGGCCTGGCCCGACGCCACGGCCATGGCGGCCTGGGCGATCGTGCCGCATGCCGCGCCGCCACCGTGGTGGATCATCGAGAAGTGCTTCAGTTCCTTGATGCCCAGGTTTCGGGCGACTTCGATCTCGGGGTTCTGCTCGGCCGAGAAGTTGACCATGCCGTCGACGCGCGACGGATCGAGCCCGGCGTCCTCACATGCGAGCACGCATGCCTCGACGGCGAGCTGCATTGGAGTGCGCCCCGAGTCTTTGGTGAACGCCGTCGCGCCGATGCCGGCGATGGCGGTGGTGCCTGCGTAGTTGGTGGTGGTGGCCATGGTTGTCAGCTCCGTGCCGGCGCGACGAGGGGTAGCGCGATGTCGGCAGTGCCGGTGACGTGCGCGCCCAAGCTATTGAGACCTTGATACGCGATCGTGACGATGCCTTCGCCGTCGACGATCTCCTTCTTCGCCACCGAGCCGGACAGCGTCATGGTGTCGTAGGGGTAGTTCGGTGCGCCGAGGCGCAGCTTCAGGTTCTTGAACACCGCGTCGGGGCCGGCCCAGTCGTTGATGTAGCGGCCCGACAACCCGCTCGAGGTGAGGATGTTCATGAAGATGTCCTTCGACCCCTTGTTGTGGGCGTCGTCGCGGTCGTGGTGGACCGCCTGGTAGTCGCGCGACGCGATCGCCGCCGACACGATGAGCGTGGGCGTGATCGGGATGGGACACAGCGGGAGCTTGTCGCCCACGGCGACCTCGTCGAAGGTGAGCGTGGTCGTGCGGCGCACGGGGCGCGCCGGGCGGAACTGCGGCAGCACGACGTCGTCGTCGGCTTGCAGCCAGCACACCTCGAGCGGCATGCCGACCTCGACCTGGGCGGGCGTGCAGGCGACCACGTTCGAGACGATGCGCACGCCCTCTTCGAGCTCGACGAGGCCCACGACGAGCGGGTAGTCGAACGCCGGTACCTGCGGGTGATGGGGGATCGCGTAGCTGTACAACGTTCCCCGACCCGACGAGACCTGCCAGGCCGGCGTGTCGGGCATCTCGCCGGTCTTGGGGTTGCGCACCATGGGTGGGTACACGGTGGTGCCGTCGCTGAAGGTCTGCACCCGCAGCTCGCGCCGGCGACACCCTTCCCAGAACCATTCGCTGTCGGGGTTGCTGCTCGGACGCGGGCGCTTCGGGCGCTCGGCCGTGCCGCCCGCGGCGGCGGTCTGGCGGCCGGTGCCCGGACGGAACTTGAGGATGCGGAAGAACATCGATCCGACGTGCTCGCCGGCCTGGTCGTAGTACTCGGTCTCGGTGGTGACGAAGTGGCCGATGCCGAGGCCGGTCTGCTTCTCCTCGCTGACGTCGACGAGCTTCTGCTTGCTCGTGAGCAGATCACCCGGGCGCAGGTAGCGCTTGTAGACGTGCTCGCTGTTCGTGGCTACGACGCCGACGTACCCCGCCGCGTCGAGCTTGGTGTTCACGCCGCCCTGCGGGTCGTTCGGGTCGAGTACCCGCGGGATGTTGCCGAGCATCGTCCACGCGTTGAGCATGGTGGGCGGAGCGGCCAGTGCACCGTGCGGCCCGGTGGCGGCGTGGTCGGGGTCGGTGTAGTTGGGGTTGGCGTCCTCCATGGCGTCGCACCAGTGGCGGATCATCGGTTCGTTGACCGCGTCCCGCGCCCCGACCGGTGTTCCGGTCGCGCCCACGTGTGCCTGCAAACCGGTGAGGAACGTCGCGTCGTCCGCGTCGCTCATGCATCCCCCTCTTCTCGCCGGGGCCCGCCCGGGAACCTCGTTCACCGTAGTGGCCGCCCGCCGCGTGCGCGAAGGCGTGACCGGGTCAGTGCGACAGTTGCCGCTCAGCGGCGCTGGCAGACCGGGCAGTAGGTGGTTCCGCGGGCGTCGATCACGGTGCGGCGCAGCGGTTCCCCGCAACGGCGGCACGGCTCGTCGCCGCGGCCGTAGCAGGCGAGGGCGTATTGGTTCTCGCCGCGCCCACCCTCGAAGTTGCGGTAGTCGCGCAGCGTGGTGCCCCCGTTCTCGATGCCTTGGGCGAGCACGTGGCGCACCGCTTCGTGCAGCCGGTCGGCCTGGGGTTTCGTGACCTGGCGCGAAGCAGGGTGCACGCGGGCACGCCACAACGCTTCGTCCGCGTAGATGTTGCCCACGCCGGCCACCGGGCGTTGCGACAGCAACTGGGTCTTCACCCGCGCAGTGCTGGCGCGCAGCGCGGTCCACAGCTGCCGTGGGGTGAACGCGTCGTCGAACGGCTCGGGTCCCTGCGCGGCGAGCGTGGGCAGCGACGCATACGCGCCACGCGGGACGACGGCGATGCGCCCGAAGCGGCGGACGTCGCGGTATTCGAGCACAGCCCCGTCGTCGAGGTCCCACGCAGCCCGCACATATGGATCGGGTTCCCCGACCGACGCGATGCGCAACATGCCGGTCATGCCGAGGTGCACGATCAGCTCGTGGTCGGTGTCGAGTGCGAACAACAGGTACTTGCCGCGTCGCCGCACCTGGTCGATGCGCGCACCTCGCGCCATGACGGCCGGGGCGAACTTGGCCGACTCGTGGGCGCGGGCTTCGATGATGGTGCGGCCCGAGAGCCGGGGGGCGAGCTGTCGCCGAATCGTCTCGACCTCGGGCAGCTCCGGCACGGTGCCACGGTAGCGTCGGCGCTCGTGACTGATCGGTTCGAAGAGATCCTCGGCGAGGCCACGCTGCTGCTCGACCTCGACGCGGCGCGCGCCGAGGTCTGGGTGTCGGGCCTCGTCGCCGAGTGGGTCGACACTGACGACCTTCTCGCGCGATTGCAGGCCTCGCACCGACCCGAGGCGCTGGCCATCGCACGCGCCCTCGAAGCCTTCGTGCCCGAGGCCGCAGGTGCAGCCGCCGCCCTTTCCTCGGCCGGCATGGCCGAGCCCGAGTGGGGCGAGGTGGTGGGCTCCGCCGTTGCGCTGCTCGCGTGGGAGATCGTCGACCCGTTCAGCGGCAACTCGTCGCTCGTCGTCGAGTTCGAACACGGCGACGCGGTTCGTCATTCGATGCTGGTCGAGATCGAGGACGAATGCGCGGTCGACATCAACTTCGGCCCACCGGGCCTCGTCGACGACGCGTTCGACGAGTCCGATACGCGGTCGCTGAGCGTGCACGAGTGGCCGGCGGACCGCGCGTTAGCGGCCATCGGCGCGGCCATGGCTCGCACCGCGGCCGATCCCGAGGTTCCGGTCACCGA
>JBKJKR010000342.1:0-4064 GCA_046597135.1 Acidimicrobiales bacterium
GGCCGGCAAGACCACGTTCGCGCTCGCGGCGTGTCGCCAGTTCCTGGGGGGCGAACCCCGTCCCGTCGTCGTCGTGGTGCCCACGCAGCACCTGAAGCACCAGTGGACCGAAGCCGCGGCACGCTTCGGCATCCATCTCGACCCGGAGTGGACCGAGCGTTCGGGCCTCGCCGCCGACATGCACGGCATCGTCACGACGTACGCACAGGTCGCGATGTCGGCGGGTGCGCTCGCGGCGATCGTGCGCAACGGCGTCGTCGTGCTCGACGAGATCCACCACGCGGCCGACGAACGCTCGTGGGGTGACGGCGTCAAGCTGGCCTTCGCTCCCGCGGCGTGCCGGTTGCTGTTGTCAGGTACGCCGTTCCGCAGCGACGACAGCCCCATCCCGTTCGTCGGCTACTCGTTCGGCGACTACGGCGACGCGATCGCCGACTACGAGTACGGCTACGGCGAGGCCTTGCAGGACGGCGGCGTCGTGCGCCCCGTGTTCTTCCCGCGCTTCGACGGCCACATGGAATGGCGCGGCGCCGACGGCGAGGAGCACAGCGCGACGTTCAACGACGAGGTCACGCGCGACAAGTGGGGCGGCCGCCTGCGCACGGCGCTCAGCCTCGAGGGCGAATGGCTTCCTACGGTCGTCATGCGGGCGCACGAACGGCTCATGGAGATCCGCAAGTCGCATCCCGAAGCCGGCGGTCTCATCATCGCCACCGATCAGGAGCACGCTCGCGGCATCGTGAAGATGCTGAAGCGCTTCCACCGCGTCGACGCCCGACTCGCGCTCAGCGACGACCCGAAGGCGTCGAAGGTCATCTCCGACTTCGGTGACAGCAACGAACCGTGGATCGTCGCGGTGCGCATGATCTCCGAAGGCGTCGACATCCCGCGCCTTCGTGTCGGTGTGTACGCCACCACCACCGTGACCCCGATGTTCTTCCGTCAAGCGGTCGGACGCATCGCTCGGTGGACGCCGGGGCAACGCTCGCAGCGTGCGTACCTTTTCCTGCCCGACGACCCGCGTCTGCGCGTGCACGCACTCGGCATCGCGCAGTCGCGGCGTCACAGCATCGAACTGCGCATCCGGCGGCGCGAAGCCGAAGAGGGCGAGTTCGACGAGTACCCCGGCGCGGAGCGCGCCGAGGAGCAGCAGCTTTCGTTGTTCGCCGCCCTGTCGTCCACGGTCGTCGACGCGGGCAGCTCGGGTCTCTCGGGCGACGGCGTGGACCCCGCAGAGGACGTCGTCCTCGAACCGGGCGACCTGCGCTCCTTCACCATCGACCTGCCGCCGCCGCCGCCGCTCCCCGGACGCGTCGGCGATCTCGAAGGCGTCGGCCCGGTGCGCTCGCGCCACGGTGAGAAGAAGCGACTCCGCGACCGCAACGCCTCGTTGGTAGCCGACCTCGCGCGAGTCACCGGTCTCGGCCACCGCGCGGTCAACGGCGAGCTCAACCGGCTCGCCGGCATCGTGCGCATCGACGATGCCACCGTTCCTCAGCTCGCCCGTCGCGCCACTGCGGCGAGCAAGTGGCTCGACGACCCCGCGTCGTTCGCCATGGGGCGTGCGCCGGCGCCGGTGAGCCGAGCCGACCGCAGGTCGACCCCGGCCGTCGTCGACCTGCGCGACGACCGCACCGATGTTGCCGCCGGCGCGGACACCGTGGCTCCGGCGCCCGCCGACGTGTCGTCGCACCTCGCGGCCCTCCGGCGCTCGCTCGGCACCAGCGCGTCCTGACCCGCCGGGTGGCCGACGTGTCGTTGGACACAGCTGCGTGGCCGCGGCAGGCTGCGGACATGGCAACCATCTGCATCTCGGGGTCGGCATCAGGGATCGGGGCGGCGACGAAGGCGCGCCTCGAGTCCAAAGGGCATCGGGTCATCGGCGTCGACCTGCACAACGCCGACGTGTGCGCCGACCTCTCCGACGTCGCGGGGCGCGCCGCCGCGGTAGCGGGTGTGCTCGAGCTGTGCGATGGCGTGCTCGACGGGTTGGTGCCTGGTGCCGGTCTCGCTGATCCGCACCCGTCCGAACGCATCGCGGCGGTCAACTACTTCGGGGCGATCGCGCTCACCGAAGGCTTGCGCCCGGCGCTCGCGAAGGGCACGAATCCCGCAGTGGTGATGATCTCCTCGAACAGCACCACCCTCATGCCGGTCAGCAAGCTCGCGGTGATCGAGCTCTTCCTCGCCGGTGACGAGGTCGAGGCCTGCGCGCAGGTGGGCGGCGAGGCCTACTGGAACAGCAAGCTGGCCATCGCCTGGTGGATGCGCGCCGCGGCGATCACGCCCGAGTGGATCGGTGCCGGCATCCGCCTGAATGCAATCGCGCCCGGGGTCACCGAGACGAACATGACCCGGCCCCTCATGGAGATCGAAGGGTTGAAGGAGACCATGGCCGCGTTGCCCATCCCGATCGGCCGCTGGGGTCAGCCGCCCGAGATCGCTGCGGTCATCGACTTCCTGCTCGGCGCCGGCGCGTCGTACATCGTGGGCCAGACGCTGTTCGTCGACGGTGGCACCGATGCGTTCGTCCAACCCCGGGGCTACCCGGTGCCGATGCCCACCGCCTGATCGTCGGCTACCGGGCGCAGCTCACGGACGGCGTCGCCGGAGCCGCCGCACGAGCGGCCAGGCCACGATGGCCACGAGCGCCGCGGCGAAGCCGGCGACCGTGCGAAGTCGCAGGCCATATCGCAACTCGGTGTACTGCGACGCGGTCTCGATGACCGGGTTCGCGCGCTCGATCAGCCGTTGCTTCGCGCGGGAGCGGCGACGCCCGCCCCGTGCCTCGTGTCCGCCGCTCGGGCCCACCGTGTCGCTCCCGAGGAAATCGCCGTCGATCAGGCATGATACGTTGCGCGCCGAACGGGGAGGGCCCATGGACTCGGTCGACTGCACGCGTGCCATTCAGCAGCCGGTGAACAAGCTCGGCAGTGCCTTCATGATGGACGGCGGCACCTTCGCCCGTGCTTCCGAGATCGGCCTCGAGCCGGGTCTCGGCTTCTACGTGATCGGTCGGTTCGGCACGCTCGGCCGGGTTCATCACGATGTCGTCGCGTCGGCGGCCGCGTTCTTCTCGCCGGTCAAGGTCGGCGAGTACTGGGACGCGGCACTCGAGAAAGCCGATCCGCTCGCCGCGGCCGCGCTCTTCCTCGAGTGCGCACACAACTGGGGACGCTCACATCTCGCGTCGGTCGAGAACCTCGACCGGCTCAACGAGCTCGCGGCAAAGGTCGTCGATGCCGCGGCGCCGACGGCCGCCAGTCTCTTCGCGGGCATCCGGGCGCTGCCACGCGCACTCGACGCGCCGGCGCTCACGGTGCAACTGTCGTTCGCGCTGCGCGAGTTGCGCATGGCCCGCCACGTGATCGGGGTGCTCGCCGAAGGGCTGAGCCCGCTCGAGGCCATCCTCAGCGGTGGCGGCGGCGAGGGCAACGCGAAGATGTTCGGCTGGGAGCCCCCCTTCCCCGATGCCGATCCGTTCGTCGTGCGGCGTCGCGAGGCCGAGCAGCTGACCGACGAACTGCACGCGGCCGACCTCTCGGTGCTCACCGAAGACGAGCGCACCGATCTCGCCTCGCTCTATTCGAACGTGTACGCGTCGCTGGGTTAGTCCGGCTTGTCGTCGCCCGCCGTGTCGTAGATGGTCACGCGGTGCAGCACGCGTGGCTCGGTCCCGTAGTCGTCGACCGCGTAGTGCATCGTGCAGCGGTTGTCCCACAGCGCAGCGTCGCCGGGACGCCATGTCCATCGCACCGTGAACTCGGGTTTCTCGCTGTGGTCGAACAGCATCTCGAGGATGGCGCGCGACTCGATCATCGACATTCCTTCGATGCGCGTGGTCCAACCACGGTTCACGTACAACGCGCGACGACCAGTGCCCGGGTGCGTGATGACGAGCGGGTGCGAGGTCGTGCCGGTGATGCCCGGTCGGCCGTGCACCGCGGACAGGCCGTCGATGAGCGTGCGCACCGGTTCCGACAGGGCGTCGTACGCCGCGTACTGGTTCGACCACATGGTGTCGCCGCCATGATCCGGGCAGGTCTGCATCGCGAGCAATGAAC
>JBKJKR010000455.1:0-2525 GCA_046597135.1 Acidimicrobiales bacterium
GTGGCGTTCGATTGTGGTCGATCCGTGTTCGCTCATGATCCTGAGATACGAAGCGGCACTCAAAACGCAAGTGTCATTGCTGAATGCGCAAAGCCGGTGGCGTGGCGGGGATGGGGCAGCACCCCGGAGAGCCGTGGATACTCGCCGTTGCCGGCGACTGGTGAGCTCTAGGATCTGGCGATGCGCCTCGCCGAACTTGCTGCGCAATGGGCGGCGCTGACCCACGGGGAGACGCTCACGATTGATTGGCCGTGGAGTGGGGTAGTTGCACGATCTGGTCCCCGGTTGCGCTGCTAGACAGTCGGGCAGTTCAACCATCAGGAGGCGCCATGCCGGCAAAGGGAAGTGCGGAGTGGAAGGGTGACCTGCCGAGCGGGTCGGGAACGTTCGCCGCGGGCGACTCGATCTCCGGTGGCTACACCTTCAAGTCACGCTTCGAGGACGGACCCGGCTCGAATCCCGAGCAACTGATCGCCGCAGCGCACGCCGCCTGCTTCTCGATGGCGTTGTCGAACATGCTCGCCAAGGCCGGCACGCCACCCGAATCGGTGCACACCGACGCAACGGTCACGCTCCGCATGGTCGATGGCGCCCCGACCATCACCAAGATCGCGCTCGTCACCGTGGGCCGTGTTCCGGGTCTCGACCACGCCGCTTTCGTGGAACATGCCCAGGCGGCCAAGGTGGGATGCCCGGTGAGCAAGGCATTGGCCGCCGTGCAGGAGATCACCCTCGACGCATCGCTTGCCGACTGAAGGAGCCGTGGCGCGGTTCGTTCGGCGCCGGTCGACGCGCTAGGAAGGGACTTCGCCGACTCGGAGGTTTCCATGGCGCTCGAGGTCCTGAAGCTGAAGGGTCGCGGCTTCATCGCGCTCAACGCGCATCCCGTCGGTTGTTCCGAGGAGGTCCGTGGCCAGTTCACCGTGGCGTCGGCCCTTGCCGATCCACCGGTGTCGGGTACCGGGTTGATCATCGGCGCGTCGACGGGCTACGGCCTCGCGTCGCGCATCTGTGCGGCGAGCGCCGGCATGGCGACCGTCGGCGTCATGCTCGAACGACCGGCGCAGGGCACCCGCACCGCCTCGGCCGGTTGGTACAACACGGCGGCGTTCCACGAGCTCGCGCCGGGACCGCACCGCTCGTTCAACGCTGATGCGTTCGCCGACGCCACCAAGGCCGATGTGGCCGACGCGCTCGCTGCGATGGGGCCGGCCGGCTTGCTCATCTACAGCTTGGCCTCGCCGGTGCGCACCGACCCCGACACGGGCGAGGTCTACAAGTCGGCGCTGAAGCCGATCGGCTCGGTGCACACCACGCGGACCATCGACCTCGACCGCGAGTCGATCCGCGACGTCACCATCGACCCGGCCACCGACGACGAGATCCGCAGCACGGTCGCGGTCATGGGCGGTGACGACCTCGAACGGTGGATCGCGACGCTGCTCGAGCGTGGCGCGCTGCGGGCCGACGCCACCGTGATCGCATACTCCTACATCGGCCCCGAGGTGACGTGGCCGATCTACCGCAACGGCACCGTGGGGCGGGCGAAGGAGCACCTCGAGGCGGCCGTTGCGCGCGTCGATGAACGCATGCGACCAGGCGGTGGGCGGGCGTTCGTGTCGGTGAACAAGGCCATCGCCACGCAGGCCTCGACGGCGATCCCCGCCGTGCCGCTCTACATGAGCCTGCTCTTCCGGGTGATGAAGGCGAAGGACCTCCACGAGGGAGCGATCGAACAGATCGTGCGCCTGTTCGAACAACTCGGGCAGGCCGGCGAGCTGCAACTGGACGAGGCCGGCCGACTTCGACTCGACGACCGCGAGATGCGCGCCGACATCCAGGACGACGTCGCGAAGCTCTGGCCCGTCATCGACAGCGGGAGCCTCGCGACCCAGAGCGACTTCGAAGGGTTCCGGCGGGACTTCCATCGACTGTTCGGCTTCGACGTGCCCGGCGTCGACTACGACACCCCGGTCGAAACGGACGTCGCGCGCGGTTGGTGAGCAACGACGCCTCGTGCGCGCACCGGCTCGACGAGATCGCGCTCTGGGCAGTGGCCACCTGCATGGTCGAAGAGCTGGTGCTCGATTGCCGCCGAACCGAGCGCGAGCGACGCGACGGGTAGTGTCCGTGCGTGCATGACTCCGTGACCGTCCACATGAACGCATCCCCCGACAAGGTCTGGGCGTTGGTGAGCGACGTCACGAAGATCGGTCGCTACAGCCCCGAGACGTTCGAGGCCGAATGGCTCGACGGTGCCACCGGCCCTGCGGTCGGTGCCCGGTTCCGCGGCCACGTGAAGCGCAATGGCAAAGGTCCGACCTACTGGACGAAGTGCACCGTCACCAAGAGCGAGCCGGGCCGCGACTTCTTCTTCGGGGTCATCCCGAAGGACAAGCAGCTGAGCGAATGGGGCTACCACCTCGAGCCGGCCGGCGACGGAACCGACGTGACCGAGTCGTTCACGTTGGCTCCGCAATGGTGGATGAAGCTGTACTGGACGCTCCTCGGCTGGTCCCGCGGGC
>JBKJKR010000507.1:0-4434 GCA_046597135.1 Acidimicrobiales bacterium
AGCTCGTTCGTCCCGATGGGGCACGAGGCCGACGAACGGTTGCATCACCCGGCGGAGTCGGGCACGCTGGCGTGGGATCCGCAGCCGCACCGAGACGAAGGCTGCGCCCAGCAGAACCACCGCCACGCTCGTGGCCGTCGACTCCCATTCGTCCGGCCACCGGATGCCACACGCCTCGAGCGATACGTCACCGAGCACCACGATCGGCACGAGCACCGCGGTAGCGATCCACTTGCAGCGGATCGAGCGCGACCACCGATGCCCCGGCGGTCGCGAGAGCAGCCGCCGATATCGCCACCGGCCCGCGAGCGGCCACCACAGAACCATCCACGCGGCCAGCGCATGGGCGAGTACGGCCGCGACCCAGGCGCTCATCGCCGCGAGCGTAGGCACGGCAAATTCGGTCGGGACCGTCGGGTCGGGCCGTTAACCTCAGAGCCCATGAGAATCGGAGTCTTCGGCGCCACCGGTCAGGTCGGTGCGGTCATGCGCAGGTTGCTCGTCGAACGCGATTTCCCCGTCGACGAGATCAGGTATTTCGCGTCCAGTCGTTCGGCGGGCACCACGCTCGATTGGAAGGGCACCGACGTCGTCGTCGAGGACGCCGAGACCGCCGACTTCTCCGGCCTCGACATCGCGCTGTTCAGCGCGGGCAAGGCCACGGCGCTCGCGCTGGCACCACGGGTCGCAGCCGCGGGTGCGATCGTTGTCGACAACAGCTCGGCCTGGCGCATGGACCCCGACGTGCCACTCGTGGTGCCCGAGGTCAACGCGCACGCGCTCGACTCCATCCCCAAGGGCATCGTCGCCAACCCCAACTGCACCACCATGGCCTTCATGCCGGTGCTCAAGCCGCTCGACATCGAAGCCGGCCTCATCTCCCTGGTGGTCGCCAGCTACCAGGCCGTCTCGGGTGGCGGGCTCGCGGGCGTGGCCGAGCTCGACGAACAAGTCCAGAAGACCGCATCGACCGCCGCGTCCCTCACCTTCGACGGTCGTTCCGTCGAGTTCCCGCCGGCCAAGAAGTTCCCCAAGACCATCGCCTTCAACGTGGTGCCGTTCGCCGGTGCGCTCGTGAACGACGGCACCGAAGAGACCGACGAAGAGCAGAAGCTCCGCTTCGAGAGCCGCAAGATCCTCGAGCTGCCCGACCTCCCGGTGTCGGGTACGTGTGTGCGCGTGCCGGTGTTCACCGGCCACTCGCTGTCGATCAACGCATCGTTCGCCCGGCCCATCAGCCCCGACCGCGCCCGTGAGCTGCTGTCGACCGCACCGGGCGTCGTGCTCGACGACATCCCCACCCCGCTCGACGCGGCCGGCATCGACCCGTCGATCGTCGGCCGCATCCGTCGCGACGAAACGGTGCCCAACGGCCTTGCGCTCTTCGTCTCGAGCGACAACCTCCGCAAGGGCGCGGCGCTCAACGCCATCCAGATCGCCGAAGCCCTGGTGGCTCGCGGCATCCGCTGAGGACCTACAGCGGCGGGTTGTCGCGGTAGCGGGCCATCGCGTCGTCGAGGGTGAGATCGAGTTGGTTGGCGAGCGACGCCAGCCAGGCGAGCACGTCGCCCAGTTCGTGCAACTGTTGCTCGCGGGTGCCTTTGCGAACCGCTTGCGCGAGCTCGCCGAGCTCTTCGCACAACCACGCGACGGTGGCCGGGATGCCCCGCTCGCGGTCGCTGGCGCCGTAGAGGGTGTCCATGAGTTCTTGCACGTCGTGAAGCTCCACGACGCGCACGCTACCGGTCGGCCCGCCCCGCTCAGGCGGTTTCGGCAACCTGCGGCGGTTGCGGCGCGAGCGCCCACCCGAGCACGCGCAACAGTGCCGTGGTGGCCGGGCGCACGACCAAGGTGTCGGCGCCGGGCGCGACCGGCAACCACAACATGCGCCGGGCCCACGTGGGCAACAGGCTGACCGCGGCGGTCGAGATGATGCCGTACGCCGGCCGTGCCGCGAGTGGCAGCGGCGGGAGGAGCAGGAACTTCACTGCGTCGCGCGCTTGGCCGCCGATGCTGAGCTCGGGGCGGTACGACTGCAGCGTGTCGTGCAACTCGGCCCGGCTGCGTGGCGGCGCCTTCACCCCGAGCCGCTTCGCGATCTCGGCCATCTCGGCCACGTACCGGTCGGCGTCGGTGTCGCTCAGCGGGCGGACCGCGTAGCGCTGATACGCCGCGAGGAAGCTGTCGACCTCGGTGACGTGCACCCACCCGAGCAGCCGCGGGTCGCGTGCTTGGTAGGGGCGCCCGTCGGGGGCGATGCCCTTGACCCGGGTGTGGATCTTGCGCACCCGTGCGATGGCGGCTTTCGCGTCGGCGGTGGTGCCGTAGGTGGTCACCCCGACGAAGCCAGCCGTGCGCTGCAACCGACCCAGCGGATCGCGGCGATAGTCGGAGTGCTCGGCCACACCGGCCATGGCGAGCGGGTGCATGGTCTGGAGCAGCAAAGAACGCAGGCCGCCGACGAACATGGCCGTGTCGGCGTGGACGCGCCAGGCCGCGCTGTCGGGGCCGAACAGTCCCGGATCGACGCGCGTGGGGTCGTTCACCGGTGGCGTCTCGCTACCGGTGAGGAGGAGCCGCATGCGACGTTGCAGTTCGCGGCGGACGTGATCGACCGAGTCGGCCGGTTGAGCCATGCCCGCTACCTTACGGGCGAGGCACGGGGTCGCGGCCGTCGCGCGGGAGGCAGGCACCAATGGACCATGCGACACAGGTCGACGTGATCGAGCGCTGGCTCCAGATGCACCGCGCCGGTGCAACACAGCTGGCCGATGACGTGCTCGAGATCGACACGTCTGTGTACACGTCGATCGAGTGGTTCGCCCGCGAGCAGCAGGCGCTGTTTCGCGACGGTGCCGTGGTGGCCTGTCTCACCGCCGACGTGCGCGAGCCGGGCGACTTCGTGACGCTCGAGTCGGGTGGCGTGCCCATCGTGATCGTGCGCGACGACGACGGGCAACTGGGCGCGTTCGTGAACGCGTGCCGGCACCGGGCCACGCAGGTCGTGCACGGCTGTGGTCAGGCGAAGAACTTCGCGTGCCCGTTCCACAACTGGACCTACGCCCGCGACGGGCGCCTGCTCGGCCAACCCCGATCCCAGGGCGGCTTCGCGTCCTTGGCGAAGGACACGCTCGGCCTCGTCGCGCTCCCTTTGGCCGAGGCCCACGGCTTGGTGTTCGTGCGCCCGGGTGGCGGCGAGGCCATCGACATCGACGCGCTCATCGGCCACGAGATCGCGCACGATCTCGACCGGTTCGACCTCGCGGGCTACCACGTGTGGGATCGCGCGCAGCGCGAATGGCAGTGCAACTGGAAGCCCATCCTCGACACGTTCACGGAGTCGTACCACGTGTTCGCACTGCACGGCGCCAGCGTCGGCCCCGACTACCCGGGTCACGTGATGATCTTCGACGCGTTCGGACCGCACCTGCGCATCCCGGTTCCTCGCGCCTCGATCCTCGAGTTCGAGGAACTGCCCCGCGACCAGTGGGACCTGTTGGCCCACGCGACGGTGCAGTACCACCTGTCGCCGAACACGATGGTGAACCACACCATCGACCACTTCATCCTCTGGCGGTTCGAGCCGCTCGGCCCGGACCGCACCGTGGCCGAGATGACCATGTACACCCCCGAGCCACGCACCGGCCACGACGTGAACGATGCGTGGACCACGTCGATGGAGGCGTGGTTCGACCTGCACGACGCGGTCACCCGCGACGAGGACTACCCCGAGTCCGAGCGCATCCAGCACGTGCTCGCCTCGGGCCGCGTGCCGGCCACGGTGCTCGGCCGCAACGAGGGTGCGGTGCAGCACTTCCACCGCACGGTTCGCGCCGCGGTCGCCGGTTGACATGGCCGACGCCGCCATCATCCGACTCGCGTTCGAGCAGTACTGCGAACGGCTCACCGCGCACGATGCATCGGGCATCGCCGCGTTGTACGCGCTCGACGCGACCGTCGAAGACCCCGCCGGCTCCACCCCGATCACCGGCCGCGCGGCGATCGAAGCCTTCTACGCCGGGGCGCTCAGCCGGGTCCGCCCCGAGAAGGTGGAGCTGACCGGCCCGGTCCGCGTGCTCGCCACCGGCGCCGCCGCGGCGGGGACCCTGCGGTCGACGAGCATGCGCGACGGCACCCGCGTACAACTCGACATCATCGACGTGATGACCTTCGACCCCGCCGGCCTGATCACCTCGATGCAGGCCTACTGGGGCCCCCACAACATGACGGCCACCTGACCCCTCCTTAACGGACGAACCTGCGGGGGGCGACTTCCACATGCGAACGGGCACCTTCGGAGGACTTGTGCATCCCACGGCGCGTTTCGCTCCGAGGCTCAACCGCCCACCGGGCGACAAGTCGCGCGGCCGGCGAAGAGTTGGCGTCCGTCTGGCCGCAGGACGACGAGACGCCAGGAGCCTGCGTGGCTCGAAC
>JBKJKR010000519.1:0-2732 GCA_046597135.1 Acidimicrobiales bacterium
GGGGAACGCCCGCGGCGCGTGCACGACTTCACTGCCCAGAGCGACGACGCACTCGTGCACCGCGTCGACCGCGCCGCGGGTCTTCACCATGAACGCCAGGTGCTGCAACCCGGGCCGCGTCGCGTCATAGGCCGTGTGCGATGCAGCCGGATAGAAGAACAGGTAGGTGCCCGGCCGGCCACCCACGGGACGGTATGCGAACTCGTTTGCGTGGCTCAGGTACTCCTCGAAGCCCAGCAACGGCACGAGCGTGTCGTAGTACGCCTTCGCCGCCGCAAGGTCCGGGACCTGCAATCCGAGATGCCCCAACATGGCCCAACGCTACGTTGCGAGCGTGCGCGCGGAGAGCACCGGCGCGATGCCGTCGCGGTGACCAGTTGGGACGACGCCGCAGACTGGTATCTGGACATGGTCCGTAGCCGTGCCGTGGGGTTCAACCACCTCGCGACCTCTGTCGCGCTCGAACCGCTGGGGCCGGTCGCCGGCATGGACGTTCTCGACATCGGCGCCGGCGAAGGCCACGTCGCTCGCGAACGCGCCCGCGCCGGTGCAAACGTCACGGCCGTCGAACCAGAACCGATACCAACGAACCTCTTGGTATCCGCTATCGCGCCGACCGAGCCGAGAACCTTGCCAGCATCAGCGACCGGTCATGCGACGCCGCGCTCGCCGTGCTCGTGTTGCACCACGTCGCCGATCTCGACGCTGCTGCACCGGAGATACGCCGCGTGCTTCGACCCAGTGGCACAGCGATCGTGGTGATTCCTCATCCTTGGACCGACCACCCCGGCGCCGCGTGGCACCCGACCGTTGACGGACTCGCCGGATCCTGGGTACCTACATGACCGGACCCGCAGGCAGCGCCGACTTCTCTACGCCCCTTCACGGCTGCTCACCGCGACACCAGCCCCATCGCGATCACAGCCCCAGCACCGCACGCAGGCCCTCGTCGATGGCGTCGACGAGCGGTCGGGGAAGGTGCCCGACATGCTCCACGAGCCAGGACCGATCGACCAGCTCCAAGCCGAGCGGCACCGCCACGGAATCCTTCGAGAGACCAGTCACCACGGCCTCGAGCATCACGTTGCCGGCGAGCCCCGCTCTGGCGACGTTCGACGTCAAGGGCACGACGTGGGTCTGCCACACCTCGACACGGAGAACATCCTCCGATGACACGACGACGC
Organism: Acidimicrobiales bacterium; assembly: GCA_046597135.1. GTDB lineage: Bacteria > Actinomycetota > Acidimicrobiia > Acidimicrobiales > WLNW01 > WLNW01. The sequence continues at coordinate 1,185 of JBKJKR010000519.1, forward strand.
ATGGTCGGCGTTTGTCCAGATCGACCCAGTAGACGCCGCCTCGCGCTACCACGGCGATGAACGTTCCATCCGCTTGCCGGCCGCGATTGCGTCCTCCTTGGACAACCGTCGCTCGCCGGCGGCCAGTTCTGCGTCGGCCGCCAGCTGCTGCGCAAAGCTGAGGGTCGACTGAGCTGCATGGCGACGGAGCTGCTCGGTCACCCAGCGGGAGAACGGGACATCGAGGCTGTCGATGATCGGCACCACATCATCCGGCACACTGATGGTCTTGTTGGGCATGTACGTATTATACGTACACCAGCGCCATGATAGGCAGACGAAGCCGGATTCCTCATTCGCAACCGCCCGAGAGCCTCAGACGGTGGGACCAGCTCGCCCGACTCCCAAACCTCAGGCGCGACCTCCAGCAGGAACGGCGCGCCGGTGGAGTGCGATGCCGGCGAGCTGCACGGCGCACCCGATGCCGACGCCCTCGTCACCCAGCTCGTCGGCGCACTCTTCTTCCGCGAGCTCGTCGCGCATCGTCGCACCACCGACGTCTTCATCGATCACCTCATCGACACCGCGCTCGCGCCGTGGTCCACTCGGTGACGCCGCCCGCGCTGCCCGCATGCTGTCCGTATAGTGCCCGCATGGATCCAGAGAACGAAGGCCACGAAGCCCCGATCGCCGTCGCGTCGTTCGGTACGCGAGGCGAGGCCGAGGTGGCCGAAGCCAAGCTTCGGGCGTATGGCATCGAAGCATCGTTCGACGACGACATCGAAGGCGGAGCCATCCCCGTCGAAGGCGAATTGGTCGTGAGCGTCCTCGTGCGCCCGAGCGACGTCACGGACGCGCAGCGCATCCTCGACTCCGAAGACGAGCAACCGTCCGCCTGAGCACGCCACACCGCAAACGCGACGAAGCGCGACCGACATGGGCCGGGCTTCGTGCAGGTGCGACGCAGGTTCGGTCGACCAGAGTCAGTTGCTGTCCCGCCGGTACAGCAGCACCGTGCCGATGGCCAGACGGGGCAGCGACGCGTGCAGTTCCTCCAACTCGTCGGCCATGTCCTCCAAGTCGCCGCGAAGCTGCTTGCTGCCGACAACTACCGCGTACTCACGGGTCCGGAACTCGAGTGCGGGGAGATTACGCGCCTGGTCGGTGCGATTGAGCGCCTTCGACCAAGCGTCCGACGTCGCACAGCGCGTTTGCAGATCGACTTCTGTCGAACGCAGCGACGATGCCACGAGTGGCGCGGCGACGAGCACAAGGACCGCGATCCCCGCGAACCGCGTTCGACGACGACGCCGTGTGCGATCGATCACGTCGTCGGCCCGGCAGGTCGCGGTCCACGGCCGCGGGCCACCACGCCGACCCTTCGATGGCTGGGTCCCCTCACCAGAGCTCGTCGGTGTAGCGGTCGGTGCCGACGACCGTTCGGAAGAACGGCGCGACGAGCAATGGCGTGGCGAGTCCACGCTCCTCGATCCCTGCGGTGTAGCCGCGCAGCGCGTCGACTGCGTCCGCGGCATCGCCGTGGAAGAAGAACAACTGGCACAGACGTTC
>JBKJKR010000526.1:0-2672 GCA_046597135.1 Acidimicrobiales bacterium
CAGCGCAGCGACCGCTCCCCCACCTCGCCGCCCACGCCGTCGAAGACCAGATCGACACCGACGCCGTTGGTCGCCTCGTGCACCGCGTCGACGAAGTCGACACCGCGATAGTCGACGGCCACTGCCGCACCGAGCTCGAGACAACGGGCGACCTTCTCCGGGCCACCTGCGGTGGCGATGACGCGCGCACCGGCGGCCACCGCCAACTGCACCGCGGCCGAACCCACGCCGCCTGCACCGGCGTGCACGAGCACGGTCTGGCCGGCCGACAGCCGACCGCGGAGGAACAGCCCGAGCGACGCGAGGTGGAAGGGGAAGAAGAACGCCGCGGCACGAAGATCGTCGAGCGACGCCGGCGCGTCGAACGTCATGTCGGCCGAGACGATCGTCGCCTCGGCGTGCGCGCCGAACGCGCCGACTGCGGTGCTGACGACACGCCGACCGAGCCACGATTCGAGCCCGGGTCCAGCCGCCTCGACGACACCCACCACCTCCATGCCGAGCGTGTACGGCAGCGGTGGGTTCACCGTGAGATAGCGGCCACGACAGCCGTCGACCTCGTTGTAGTTGAGCACCGTGGCCGTGTTGCGCACCCGTAGCTCGCCGGCGCCGGGCTCGGGGGTGGGGATGTCGTCGAGGCGCAACGCCTCGCTCGGCCGTCCATATCGCACCACTCGCCACGCCAGCATCGCGCCCCCTCACCGGTGAACGGATCGTACGCGCCGGGCTGTGGGTCGGCACGCCTACCGGCGCGCCCGCGTGAGTCAGGAGTTGGCGACGATGAAGAAGCGCACCTTGGGGTAGATCTCGTTCTGCCAACGCGAGCCGCTGAACACGCCGTAGTGGCCGACGCCGGCCTGCAGGTGGTGCTGGCGGCGCGCCGGCGGCACCGACGAGCACAGGTCGTGCGCGGCGAGCGTCTGCCCCACGGCGCAGATGTCGTCTCGGTCACCTTCGACGGTGAGCAACGCGGTGCGCTTGAGGGCTCGCGGCTCGACACGTTCGCCTTGGTACGTGGCAACGCCGCGCGCGAGATCGAACTCCTGGAAGACCGAGCGCACGGTCTCGAGGTAGAACTCCGCAGGGATGTCGAGCACGGCGTAGTACTCGTCGTAGAAGTCGCGCTTGAACTTGTACTCGGCCTCGCTGTCGCCGCGTGTGAGCAAGCCCAACATCTCGACGTGGGACTTGAGGTGGCGCTCGACGTTCATGCTCATGAAGGCCGAGATCTGCACGAAACCCGGGTACACCCGGCGGCCGGCACCTGGGTAGCGCGACGGGACCGTGGATATCACGTGCTTCTCGAACCACTCGATGGGCTTGGACGTCGCGAGGTCGTTGACCTTGGTGGGGCTGATGCGCGCATCGACGGGGCCTGCCATGAGCGTGAGGCTCTGCGGCTGCAGCGGGTGGTTGCCCTGGGCCATCACCGACGCGGCCACCAGCGCGGACGGACAGGGCTGACACACCGACAGGAGGTGCAGGGGCTCACCGATGCGTTCGATGAAGCGGATGACGTGACTGACGTAGTCACTGAACCCGAACACACCCGCGTCGAGCGGCGTGTCGCGCGCGTTGTGCCAGTCGGTGATGTAGACGTCGTGGTCGGCGAGCAACGTGCGCACCGTCGGGCGCAGCAACGTCGCGAAGTGTCCGGACAGCGGGGCGACGACCAACACCTTGGGTTGCACGAGATCGGTGCGCTTCTCGAAGTGCAACAGCGAACCGAACGGCGTGTGGTCGACGATGCTCTCTTGCACCTGCTCCTCGGTGCCGTCGACCATGACCTTGTCGATGCCGAAGGCCGGCCGATGGTGCGAGAGCCGTGTCTCCTCGGTGAGTTGGAGAGCGGCGCGCGCCGAGCGAACAGGAAGCAGTCCGGCCATGGCGGGCGGTAGTTGGTCGAGCAGCGTGCGGGCGAAACCGGCGGACACGCGCACCAGATCCGCAGCGTCGGTGACCGGCTGAAAGAACTGATACATCATCCAGACCTTCCGCATACCGGGATCGACGTTGCCGGTAGGGTACTGCCATCATTCGCAGGACTTCCACGACGGCGGAGTGTTCCTCATGGCCAGGCCAACCCTCACCATCACGAGCAAGAACTACGGCGCCTGGTCGTTGCGTGGATGGCTGCTGTGCAAGCTCGCGGGCCTCGACTTCGACGAGATCACCCTCGACGCCGACGACCCGGCCATGCGGGCCGAGCTGTTGTTGATGGCTCCGTCATTTCGCGTCCCGTCGTTGCGCATCGAGGGCGTCGAGATCTGGGACACGCTCGCCATCGCCGAAGAGCTGAACGAACGCTTCCCGAACGCCGGCCTACTTCCTACTGAGCCGGCGCAACGAGCGCACTGTCGTTCGATCTGCGGCGAGATGCACTCCGGCTTCGCGAACATGCGCTCGGCACTGCCCATGAACCTGCGGGCCCGCTACGAGCAGTTCCCCGTGTGGAGTGCGGCGCGAACCGACATCGCACGCATCCGCGAGATCTGGCTCGAATGCCTCGAGGCCAGCGGTGGCACGTTCCTCTTCGGCGACAAACCCACCATGGCAGACGCCATGTACGCGCCGGTGTGCTCGCGCTTCGTGACCTACGACGTCGAGATGAACGGAATCTTGGCGAAATATTGCACCACTGTTCTCGAGATGCCGGCCGTGGTCGAGTGGAT
>JBKJKR010000530.1:0-4248 GCA_046597135.1 Acidimicrobiales bacterium
GTATCGCCACGCCACGCGTGCGCGCCGGGTTCGAGGCACGCGGCGCCGACATGTCGCACCTCGCTCGTGACACCTCGCTCAAGCGCCACGGCGAGCCCCGCGACATCGCGGGTGCGCTGCTGTTCCTCGTGTCGGACCTGGGCGCGTTCGTCACCGGGCAGACGATCATCGTCGACGGCGGCGTCAACGCGCAGATGCCGCACAAGATGGAAGCCTTCGAAGAAGGCTGAGCGCGCTCAGACGGGCTGACGGGCCGCGGCCATTGCGGTAGGTCGAGCGCCCGTCGGCTTGCCGGCGAGCACCGTCGCCACGCCACCCACGACCGTCGCGCGGAACCCGGCGCTCGGCCGCGTGAACCGGTAGTCGCCCTCGGGCAGGTCGAAGGCGCGCTTGAGGTCGTGCAGGTCGATCTCGTCGAGCGCGAACACGTTCACGTCGCCGCGCCGGCCCACCTCGAGCAACCCACGATCGTGGATCGAGAAGAAGTCGGTGCTGCGCTTGGTGAGGAAGTGCACGGCTTGTTCGAGGGTGAGCTCGTGCATCTCGCGCACCCAGTGCGTGAGCAGGTAGAGGTGCGACCCGGCCCCGCAGAACATCTTGAGGTGCGCGCCGGCGTCGGTGCCGCCGAAGATCATGTCGGCGCGGCCGAAGTAGCGGCGGTCCTGCGCCTCGCGTTCTTCGCGGCTCATGCGTCCGACGTTGAGCTTGGTGTAGCGCGACGCGACGCCGTTCGCGAGCACCCAGTCGGCGAGGGCGTCGGAGGGATGCTGCCCGGTCGCCGCAGCGAGCTGGGGGAGCGAGATGCCCTTCGGCCCCGGGCCGTCGTCGGGATCGCTCAGGATCAGCTCATGGAGCTGCTCGGCGCGGAAGGAGTTCTGCTCGTCGAGCGGGTGGTCCCAGTCGTGACGGGCACGTTCGCGCCACGCGGGATCGGCGAGCAGCGCGAGCTTGCGGTCGGCCGGGCCGTTGATCAGCTCGTGCCACGCGGGAACCGCCGCCGTGCCGATGCTCGACTCGAATCCGAGGCGCGGCATCGAAGGTTCGCCGCCTCCGCCGAGATGGGTCACGCCGTCGATGCCGTCGTCGCGTCCTCCGCCGGTGCCGTCGCCGAGTGACAGCACGGGCACACCGGCCGCGGTGGCCTTGGTGTGCACGTAGGTCCGCTGCGCGCCGTCGCGGATGATCGTCTGCAGGATCGCGCCCGGGTGGCGGGCGAGCGTGGCGACGAGTGCGTCGAGCTCGCGATCGTCGCTGTGGCGGCTCGGCACGGGCGCACCGCTGCGATCGGTGTCGAACCAGTTGCTCGACAGCCCGAGCGCACCGGCCCCCAACGCATCCTCGAACAGCGCGGCGATGGCGTCGATCTCCTCCGCGGTGGACGCGCGCGACCATGCATCAGGGCCGAGCACGGCGGCCCGCAGCGCGTTGTGCGCCACGAACGCGTACGGGGTGACGGTCACCGGCAGTTGCGCCGCAGCGCGGAAGTACTCGGACCAGCTCGCCCAACCCCACTCGATTGACGTGGTGAGCGACACCGGGAGCTCTTCGACGAAGCACAACAGGTCGGCCACGTCGGCCTTGGTGTCGGCGCGCGTGGGGGCGATGCCGAACCCGCAGTTGCCCATGATGGTGGTGGTGACGCCGTAGGTGGGCAGCGGGTCGAAGGTGGGGTCCCAGAACATCTCGAGGTCGTAGTGGGTGTGGCTGTCGACGAAGCCGGGCGTGACGAGCGCGCCGTGCGCGTCGATCACGGTCTCGCCGTCGGCGACGAGGTCGGGGCCGATCTCGACGATGACCCCGCCGCGGATGCGCACATCGGCGGCATACGGCGCGCCACCGGAACCGTCGACGACGGTCCCCCCTTGCACCAGCACGTCACCCATGACACGTCCCCTGTCGGTTGCCCGACCCGAGCGTACCGGTGGGCCCTGGGTCGGTGCAGGTGGGCGAGGTCAGGCGGGGGCGGGAACGACGTTGGCGCAGGGGCGCCCGGCTTCGAGATCGTCGAGGTTGGCGAGTGTCGTCTCGGCGATCGCCGCGAGCGCGTCGTGGGTGAGGAACGCTTGGTGGGCGGTGATGAGGACGTTCGGGAACGTGAGCAGACGGGCGAACACGTCGTCGGTGATCACTTCGCTCGAACGGTCCTCGAAGAAGAGCTCGGCCTCTTCCTCGTAGACGTCGAGTGCGAGCGAGCCGATGCGCGCGGTCTTGAGCCCGTCGATCGCTGCGACGGTGTCGATCAGCGCGCCGCGGCCGGTGTTCACCAGCATCACACCGGGTTTCATGCGCTCGATCGACGCCGCGGAGACGAGGTGATGGGTCTCGGGGGTGAGCGGACAGTTCAGGCTGATCACATCGCTGCGGCGCCACAGCTCGTCGAGGTCGACGTAGTGCATGCCCAACTCGGTGACCCGCGGGTTCTCGACCTGGTCGACGCAGATGACTTCGCAGCGGAAGTGCCAGAGCAGGCGCGCGACCAGCGCGCCGATGCGGCCGGTGCCGACGATGCCGGCGGTCTTGCCGGCGAGGTCGAAACCGACGAGGCCGTCGAGCGAGAAGTTCCCCTCGCGGACGCGGTTGTACGCCTTGTAGATGCGCCGGTTGAGCGCCAGGATCAATGCGATGGTGTGCTCCGCGACTGCGTTCGGCGAGTAGGCCGGTACGCGCACCACGTCGATGCCGAGACGACGTGCTGCGTCGAGATCCACGTTGTTGAACCCGGCGCAGCGCAGTGCCAGGTGACGCACGCCAAGTTCGGCGAGCACGCCGAGCACTTCGGCGTCGGCGCGGTCGTTCACGAAGGCGCACACGGCGTCGGCGCCGGCGGCGAGTCGCGCGGTGTGCGGCCCGAGACGCTCTTCGAGAACTTCGATGTCGTGGTCGTGCCGCACGTTCGCCGCGGTGAAGCTGGCCTGGTCGTACGGCTTGGCGCTGAACATCAGGACCCGCATGGTTGCGACGGTACCGTCCGAACGTGGCCAGGACGCGGTGGTCCGGTCTTCACCGAGGCTTGTTGCGCGATTCTGCCGGACAGAGCGGCTGAATGACCCAACAAGTGGGCGGCGCCCGTGATGCAGTTGGAGAAGCACCGGACGTCGACCTCTTCGTCACCCAGGTCCATCACGAGCGACTGATGAATCCCGCGCCGCCGCACGGACCACACCACCGCTGGGTTGTCGGCGAGGCGGCGGGTGAGGTCCTTCAGCCGGCGGTCGCGGTCAGCGGTCGAGAGGATCTGCTGGAGCTCCGGGCTGCGCGAGCGACGCGCTCCGAGGATCAAGACGGCGGCGAACATCGCGATGATGACAAACGGCATGAGCTTGATGGTTCCCACCACGCCCCTCCACGAACGGTCGAGTTGCACCGGCGCCACGGATGCACCGGCATGCACGGACGCTACGGACCGGTCGACACGTCGTCAGCGGCGTTGCCGCGAGCTTCGCGCGATCGCGGCGAATCTTGACGGCGCGCGTACAGCCGTAGGTCAGGCGTCGCGTCGCACGAGTGCAGTCCCGGCGATGGCCAGCGCGAGCGCGGCACAAGAGCAGAACACGCCGAAGCCGGTCCACGGGGAGAGCACATCGGTGGTGCTCTGCCCCGAGCCGAACACGATCTCGTGACCGGCACTGCTCGGGAGGTACTTCTGCATGCCGTTCATCGAACTGGGGAGCAGGCTGACGATGACCGGCAGGATGAACAGAATGCCGAACAGGCCGGCGATCGCGCCCGCAGTCTTCCGCAGCAGCGTCCCGAGGCCGCGGGCCAACAAACCGAGGACGCCGACCGCAAGTTGTGCGAGTCGGCACCGACGAGGCTGAACGTGACGGGTCGCCGGTCCGAAACGAAATGGTGCGGTCGCCGCGCGACGCGACCGCAGCGGCGTCAGCCCTGGGCGCGCTCTCCGACGGCGGCCTTGGTCACGATCTTTTCGATGCGGCGGGCCCTTGTGTCCTGCTTCGCGGCGGTGATGACCCACCAGAGCATGAACTTGCGTGCACTCACCGGGAAGGACGTCCACGCGGCGCGCGCGGCCGGTTTCGCATCGAGGGCCGCGGCGAGGTCGTCCGGTTCGATGAGGTCTTCCACCGAGTCGTACAACGTCCACCACCCGTTGGCCTTGGCGACGTCGACGACGCGGCGCCCGGCGTCGGTCATCAGCGCCGCCGCTTCCATGTCGGCGACGCGTCGACGGTTGAGTCGGGTCCAGCTGCTCTTCGGCTTTCGCGGGGTCACGAGTTGCAGCCCGCG
>JBKJKR010000080.1:0-3829 GCA_046597135.1 Acidimicrobiales bacterium
ATGTTCACCATCGGCCCCGGCTTCTTCATGCCGATCGAGCAAGAGGTCAGCCGCGCGATCGCTGCGCGACGAATGCGCCAGACCGGCGCCGGACCGCTCATACGGCAAGCCGCGCTGTTGGGTGCCGGACTCACCGGCATCGTGCTCGTCTTCCTCTTGGCCTTCTCGTGGCTGATCACCGACCATCTCTTCGAGGGCCGGTGGACGTTGTTCGTCGCGCTGTGCGTCGGCGTCGTGGGTTATGCAATGGGCCACCTTGCTCGAGGCGCACTCTCGGGCAGCGGACAGTTCCGACCGTACGCGGTGTACATCGGTGGCGAGGCCGTGGCCCGCATGCTCCTGGCGATCGTGCTGGCCCTCGTCGGCTATCGCGCCGCCGGCGGCTACGGCCTGGCGATCGGTCTCGCGCCGTTCTTCGCCGTGGCGGCCGTCGGCCGACGAGCCTGGCGGGTCGCGCAGGAGCCCGGTCCGGCCGCGCCGTGGAGCGAGCTCACCCCGTCGCTCGGCGCGCTGCTCGCCGGTTCGGTGTTGTCGATGAGCCTCATCAACGCCGCCATGATCGGCGCCAAGCTCCTGGCCGAGGACGGCCAGGAGGGTGAGGTGAAGAGCCTGTTCAACGGCGTGATCGTGGCGCGCATCCCGTTGTTCTTGTTCCAGGCCGTGCAGGCAGCGCTCCTGCCCCGGCTCTCGGCACTGGTCAGCGGGCGGCGGTTCCACGAGTTCCGGCGTTCGTTCGAACAGCTGCTGATCGCGGTGGCCGCGATCGGCGTCGCGGGCACCGTGGCCGGGTACGCGGTGGGCCCGTTCGTGCTGCGCAAGATGTTCGAGGTCAGGCTCGGCCACACGGACGTCGGGCTGCTCGCGCTCGGTACCGGGTTCATCATCCTGGCGATGTCGTTCGCCCAGGCCATGATCGCCCTGAAGGGTCAGAACGCGGTGGCCCTGGGCTGGCTGGCCGGCATGGTGGCCTTCGTCATCGTGGCCGGCCTCGGTGACGACCTGCTGCTGCGGGTCGAACTGGCGGCCATGGTTGCGTCCTTGGTAGCGGCCTGCGCTCTGGGGGCGAGCTTCCTGCGCCTGTTGCGCGCCGCCGAGTCGGCCGAGGATCAGCGTTCTACCGGGCCGGTCCCCGCGCATTGAACGCCCACGTGATGGGGGTCGTCATCGCGGGCGCTGCGGCCACGGCAATGGTCCGACCGACCGCATCGGCTAGCGTCCTGCGCCGATGAAGGGCCTGATTCTCTCCGGCGGTGCGGGCACGCGCTTGCGTCCGATCACACACACCAGCGCCAAGCAGCTCGTGCCCATCGCGAACAAGCCCATCTTGTTCTATGGCATCGAGGACATGGCGGCCGCGGGCATCCACGACATCGCCATAATCGTCGGCGACACGCGCGACGAGATCATCGCTGCGGTGGGAGACGGCAGCCGTTTCGGCGTGCACGTCACGTACATCCCGCAGGAAGCGCCGCTCGGCCTGGCGCACTGCGTGCTCATCGCGTCGGACTTCCTGGGTGACGACGACTTCGTGATGTACCTCGGCGACAACATGCTCGAGCAAGGGCTCACGGAGTTCGTCGAGGAGTTCGAGGCCGACCGCGCCCGCACCACCAACACGTTGCAGCTCGCCGAGGCCCATCGGCCGCCGGTGGCGCAGATCCTGCTCGCCCACGTGCCGAACCCCACGGCCTTCGGCGTCGCCCAGATCGACGAGAACGGCGAGGTGGTCAAGCTCGTCGAAAAGCCCGAGGTGCCGCCGTCCGATCTGGCGCTCGTCGGCGTCTACCTGTTCGACAAGACCATCAACCTCGCGGTCCGGTCCATCAAACCGTCGCCCCGCGGCGAGCTCGAGATCACCGACGCCATCCAGTGGCTGATCGACGAGGGGTACCGCGTTCGCCACGAGGTGCTCGTCGGTTGGTGGATCGACACGGGCAAGAAAGATCCGTTGCTCGAGTGCAACCGGCTGGTGCTCGACACGATCACCCCGAAGAACGAAGGCCTCGTCGACGAGTCGTCGGTGGTCGAGGGTCGTGTCGTCATCGAACCCGGAGCGACGCTCGTCAACTCGCGGGTGCGCGGTCCGGCGGTCATCGGTGCGGGCACCCGACTCGTCAACAGCTACGTCGGTCCCTACAGCTCGATCGCGGCCGGTTGCGAGATCATCGACAGCGAGCTCGATCATTCGGTCGTGCTCGAACGCAGCCGCCTGGTCGGCATCGACCGCATCACCGATTCGCTGGTGGGTCGCGACGTCGAGGTCACGCACTCCGAGAGCCGGCCGCGTGCGACGCGGCTGATGCTGGGCGATCATTCGCGCATCGAGCTCGAGTAGGAAGGCATCCCCATGGCCAACGTCGTGGCGTCCGACGCCATCGCCGGCGTCTACATCGTCGAGCCCGTCATGCACGGCGATGCGCGCGGGTTCTTCGTCGAGACCTACCGCCGCTCCTGGGTACCGGGGGCGCGCGAGATGATCCAATCGAACCGTGGCGACCGCCAGGCCGGCGCGATCGTGGGCCTGCACTACCACTTGCACCAGGCCGACTACTGGTACGTACCGTTCGGGTCGTGTCGGGTGGTGCTGCACGATCTGCGCACCGGCTCGCCGACCGACGGCGCGACCCAGATCATCGACATCGGTCGACGCGCCGACGGGACGCACGATCACACCGGCGTCTACATCCCGCCGGGTGTGGCCCACGGGTTCGCCGCGTTGTCCGACATGACCATCACCTACCTGGTCGACGGGTACTACAACCCGGCCGACGAACTGGGTGTGGCGTGGGACGACCCGGCCATCGGGGCCGACTGGGGGGTCACCGATCCGGTGGTGTCGGCCCGCGACCAGGCCAACCCGGCCCGGGACGCGCTCGAACCAGCGGTCCAGCCCCACGCTCGGCTGCGGGGGTAGCGGCCATGAACATCCTCGTCACCGGCGCCGCCGGCTTCATCGGTTCCAACTTCGTCCACTACTGGCTCGCCGAGCACCCTGGCGACCAGGTGGTGGCCCTCGACGCGCTCACCTACGCCGGCGTGCGGGAGAACGTCGACAGGCTGCCCGGCGTCACCTTCGTGCATGCCGACATCGGCGACACCGACACGGTCAGCGGGGTGCTCGAACAACACGCGGTAGACGTCGTGGTCAACTTCGCGGCCGAATCGCACAACAGCCTCGCCATCGTCGACCCGGCCCGCTTCTTCCGCACCAACGTGCTCGGCACCCAGGGACTGTGCGAGGCGGCCAAGCGGGTCGGGGTGCAGCGCTTCCACCACGTGTCGACGTGCGAGGTCTACGGCGACCTCGACCTCGACGCCGATGCGGCCTTCACCGAGGACTCCCCCTATCGCCCCCGCACGCCGTACAACGCCTCCAAGGCCGGTGGCGACCACGTGGTCCGGTCGTACTACGAGACGTGGGACCTGCCCATCACCATCACCAACTGCGCCAACAACTACGGCACGTTCCAGTTCCTGCAGTGCCAGGGTGGAGAAGGTGGTGCCGTACTTCACCACCCTGGCGCTGCAGGACGCGCCGCTGCCGCTGTACGCCTCCACCGAGAACCGCCGCGAGTGGATCCACGCGTTGGACCACTGCCGGGCCATCGACCGCATCCTGGCCGACGGCCGGGTGGGCGAGACGTACCACGTGGGCACCGGGGTGGAGAAGAGCATCGAGGAGATCGCCGACACGATCCTGGACCACCTCGGCAAGCCGTCGTCGCTGAAGACCATCGTTCCCGACCGCCCCGGCCACGACCGTCGCTACGTCCTCGACTACTCCAAGATCCGCGAGGAGTTGGGTTGGGAGCCCACCATCGCGTGGGAT
>JBKJKR010000262.1:0-2853 GCA_046597135.1 Acidimicrobiales bacterium
CCAGCGCCCACGGATGCTGCGCGAGCGCACGTCGCGCCGAGGCCGCTCGTGCCCGCATCGCCGGGCGCCAGGGCGCTCGCGACTCGGGCAGTTCGATCTGGGTGAAGACCCAGTTCGCCAACGCGTCGAGCAACGCATCCTTGCCGGCCAGGTGGTGATAGAGCGACATGGCCTCGACGCCCAACTCCTTGCCGACGTTGCGCATGCTCACGCTGATGAGCCCGCCGCGATCCGCAACCCGAACAGCAGCTTCGATGATGCGCTCGCGATTGAGCGGGGCACGCGGGGACACGACACCTCCGAGGACGGCTTGCCGACTTACGAGCGTAAGGGTAGCTTCGACCCCAGGCTTACGGATGTAAGGGGACACGCGATGAAGGCGGCAGTCGTCAGGAGGTACGGCCCACCCGAGGTCGTTTCAGTCACCGAGGTGCCGCGCCCCTCGCCCCGTGCCGGCGATGCGCTGGTGCGGGTCCACGCCGTGGCCGTGACCGCCGCCGACTCGCGCATCCGGGCGGCACGGTTCCCCAAAGGTTTCGGGTTCGTCGCCCGGCTGGTGTTCGGCATCATCCGGCCTCGCCGCAAGGTGCTCGGCAGCTCGTTCTCCGGCGTGATCGAGGCCGTCGGCGCACGGGTCAATGGCCTCGCTCCGGGCGACGAGGTGTGTGGCATGACCGGCATCGCGTTCGGTGCCCATGCCGAGTACGTAGCGGTCGCCGCGTCGAAGCTCGCCCGCAAACCCGCCGGCGTGAGCCACGAAGACGCAGCCGGCGTGCTGTTCGGTGGAGCCACGGCCCTGTACTTCTTGCGCGACAAGGCGTCGATCGACCCGGGAACGACCGTGCTCGTCAACGGCGCCTCCGGAGCGATCGGCACGAACGCCGTCCAGCTCGCGAAGTTCTTCGGCGCTCAGGTCACCGGGGTGACGAGCAGCGCCAACGTCGCGCTGGTCACCGAGCTCGGCGCGACGCAGGTCATCGACTACACCCAGCAACCGCTGGCCGACGTCGCCGAACGGTTCGATGTCGTGCTCGACGCCGTTGGCAACCTGTCGATCGCGGCCGGCCGTCGACTGGTCGACGAGCACGGGGTGCTGGTGCTCGCCGTGGCGACCCTCGCCGAGACGATCCGGGCGCGCGGCAACGTCGTTGCCGGGCCCGCGCCTGAACGAACCGCGGACTTCGAACTGCTCCTGAAGCTCGTCGCCGACGGCGAGCTGTCCGTGGTGATCGATCAGCGCTACGAGCTCGCCGACATCACCGAAGCGCATCGGCGGGTCGACACCGGCCACAAGATCGGCAACATCATCGTCTGCCCGTGAGGTCGCGGAACGGCGGACCCGTCGACTCGCCGCGGTACGGAGCAATCACCTCGGTGGCCCACGCCTCGATGTGTTCGAGGTACTCGTCGATAGACCGCATGACCTTGTCGATGCTCGGCATGGCGGTCCACGTCACCCTGAGCTCGTGAAGTTCGCCGATCCGGTCGACCTGGGCCTGCGGAGCCGCCAGGTCGACCGGCTTTGCGATCAAACGGTGGTCAGCGTCGAACATTGCTCGGAGATGGTGATCGCGTCGAAGCCGACTCGGTCGACGGCCTGCGCGATCCGCTGATGGTCGGCGGCACGCCGCATCAACTGCCACCGATCACCGAGTTCATTGTGCACCATGTGCGCACTCCGCGCGGCCGTGCTCGATGCAGCCGCTCGGCGCATGCGCAACGATGGGGCGTGGACACGACATCGATGGCAGTGGCCTTCTGCGGCCTTGGTCAACTCGGCGGACCAGTTTGCGACGCGCTCATCGCATCACCACATCGGGTCGCGGTCTACGACCCGAGACCGGCAGCGACCGATGCACGAGCCACCGCGGGCGCGCGTCGCGCAACGAGCGCGTCTGACGCTGCGAAAGATGCCGAAGTCATCATCGTGTTCGTCCGCGACGATGCGCAGGCACTCGAGGCAGTGACCGGGCCCGAAGGGGCATTGCGCAGCGCGCGTGCTGGGACAACGGTGGTGCTGCATTCCACCGTCGCGCCGAACACCGTGCGAGCGCTCGACGCCGCGTGCCGCGCAGAGGGCGTGGCCTTCATCGACGCCGGCGTGAGCACGGGCGGTGGACGCGCGATCGGTCGCCTCTACGCGATGTGCGGCGGCCAACAGGCCACGATCGACGCGGTGCTTCCGGTGTTGAACGTGTATTGCTCGAATGTGGTCCGCTTCGGCGACACCGGCGCGGGCATGACCGCCAAGCTCATTCGCAATGCGATGCGCTACGCCGTCTGGGTGGTGCAGTACGAAGGCATGGCACTCGCCGAAGCGGCGGGTCTCGACCTCGCTTCGATGGCGCACCTCTACCGTGCGACCTTCGCCACCAACGCGGACGACGACGCCGTGCTCGCACGTCCCACCATGGCGCCGTACACGCCCGCCCACCCGCACCCCGACCCGAGCTACATCGCCAACATGGCAGCTGCAGTCGCGTTGGGGTGGAAGGACCTTGACGGCGCGTACGAGCTCGCCGACGAGGTCGGCTTCGACGTGCCCATGGCGCGCGCAGCCAAGCCGCTCTACGGCCCCGCATTCGGCGTGGTCCACACAGAGGAGCACCAGCCATGACCGACCGACCGGACGATGAACCGGACTTCTACGCGGCGGCGCGAGCGCGCTCGCAGGCAGGTTGGGATGCGGTGATGCGGACGCCGCAGGAGGGCGGCGACGCACCACCGGGTTCGTACCCCGATCTATCGAACTCGATCCTGATGGGTGACGTCTGGCAGCGCCCGGGGATCAGCATGCGCGAGCGTCGTCTCGTAGTGCTCAGCCTGCTCGCCGCGCACGGCCGACCGGAGCCG
>JBKJKR010000298.1:0-3827 GCA_046597135.1 Acidimicrobiales bacterium
GGCCTCGACTCCCTCGAGTGGGTGCTCCTCGACTACGGCCCGTTCGTCGTGCACGTCTTCAGCGCCGAACAGCGCGCCTTCTACAAACTCGACCGCCTCTGGGCCGACTGCGAAAAGGTCTCCTTCGGTTCGTAACCAGAGGTTCCGAACCGAGCTGACGAGAGGGAGCGGAGCGTTTCCCCTTCGGCCCTGCGCCGAGCGGCTTTGCCGTGAGGTGCAGAAGCAATGAGCGCGGCCGCAGGGCGCACCGGTCAACTCGGGCGAACGGAGCGCAGCGAGTGAGCCCGAATCAAAGGACGATGTTGACCATGCGGCCGGGGACGACGATGAGTTTCTTCGGGGCCGCGCCGTCGAGGTGGGACTGAACGTTTGGTTCGGCCAGCGCTGCCTCGCGCACCGTGGCCTCGTCGGCGTCAGATGCCACGGTGATGCGGGCCCGCACCTTGCCGTTGATCGACACGGGCAGCTCGACGGTGTCCTCGACGAGCAGGGCTTGATCGGCAACGGGGAACGGCTGGTGAGCGAGCGACGTGGTCGCGCCCATCGACGTCCACAGGTCCTCGGCCACGTGGGGCGCGAGCGGGGCGAGCAGGAGCACGAACGGCTCGGCGATGGCTCGCGGTGTGCCGCCGAGCTTCGCTACCACCGAGGTGAGGTGGTTGTTGAGCTCGATCAGCTTGGCGATGGAGGTGTTGAACCGCATCGCTTCCATGTCGGCCCGTACGCCGTCGATGGTCTTGTGCAGCAAGCGCACGACCTCGTCGGACGGTGCGTCGTCGATGACACGTGACGCGCCGGTGTCCTCGTCGACGAGGTTGCGCCACACGCGCTGCAAGAAGCGGTACATGCCGACGACGTCGCGGGTCTCCCATGGGCGCGATGCGTCGAGCGGACCCATCTGCATCTCGTAGAGCCGCAGCGTGTCGGCGCCGTACGCCTCGTACATCTCGTCGGGTGACACGGCGTTCTTCAACGACTTGCCCATCTTGCCCCACTCGCGGGTGACGGGCTGACCCTCGGAGAAGAAGCCGCCGTCGCGCTCTTCGACCGCGAACGCGTCGACGTAGATGCCTCGTTCGTCCTTGAACGCGGCGGCCAGGATGTAGCCCTGGTTGAAGAGCCGGCGGAACGGTTCGCGACTCGACACGTGGCCGAGATCGAACAGCACCTTGTGCCAGAAGCGTGCGTAGAGCAGGTGCAGCACCGCGTGCTCGACACCGCCGACGTACAGGTCGACGCCACCCGGGTCGGCGGGGGACTGGGGACCCATCCAGTAGCGCTCGACGGCCGGATCGGCGAAGTGCTCGTCGTTGGTGGGGTCGAGGTAGCGCATCTCGTACCAACACGAACCAGCCCATTGCGGCATGACGTTGCTGTCGCGGCGATAGGTCTGGGGACCACCGCCGAGGTCGAGCGTGACGTACTTCCAATCGGTCAGGCGGTCGAGGGGCGACTCCGGGTCGCTGTTCGCGTCGTCGGGGTCGAAGGTGCGCGGCGAGAACTGGTCGGTGTCGGGCAGCTCGACCGGCAGCATCGAATCGGGCAGGCCGTGCGCGTTGCCGTGGGCGTCGTAGACGATGGGGAATGGCTCACCCCAGTAGCGCTGGCGCGAGAACAACCAGTCGCGCAGCTTGTAGTTGATGGTGCCGTGGCCGCGACCGTTCGCCTCGAGCCACTCGTTGACGAGCCGCTTGGCCTCGCTGATGGACTCGGTGCCGTCGACGTGCAGCGAGGTGTTCGCGCTGTTGACGTACACGCCGTCGCCGACGAACGCCTCGGGCCACTTCGCGGTGTCGAGCGTGGGTGCGAGCCCGTGGTCGGAGAACCACGCGTCGTTCGGCTGCTGGATGGCCGGGATCGGCAGCGAGTACGCACGGGCGAACGCGAAGTCGCGTTGGTCGCCGGACGGCACGGCCATGATCGCGCCCGTGCCGTACCCCATGAGCACGTAGTCGGCGATGAACACGGGGATGGCCTCGCCGTTCACCGGGTTGGTGGCGAAGGAGCCGGTGAACACGCCGGTCTTGTCGCGGCCGTCGTCCTGGCGCGAGATGTCGGACTTGGCGTTGGTCAGCTTGCGGTAGGTGGCCACGGCGTCGGCGGGTGTGGCGGCGCCCGAGGTCCACACGGGCTCGGTGCCGGCCGGCCACGTTTCGGCGGTGAGCGCGTCGACCATGGGGTGTTCGGGCGCGAGCACCATGAACGAGGCGCCGAACAAGGTGTCGGGGCGCGTGGTGAACACCTCGATGTCGCCCGCGCTGCTCGCGAACCGAACGCGGGCACCTTCGCTGCGACCGATCCAGTTGCGTTGCATCGCCTTGATCGCGTCGGACCAGTCGAGCAGTTCGAGATCGTCGATGAGGCGCTCGGCATATTCGGTGATGCGCATCATCCACTGACGCATGTTGCGTTTGAACACCGGGTAGTTGCCGCGGTCGCTGCGCCCGTCGGCGGTGACCTCCTCGTTCGCGACCACCGTGCCGAGACCGGGGCACCAGTTCACCGGCGCGTCGGCGACGTAGGCCAGACGGCGGCTGTCGACGAGATCGTGTTGTTCGGCGGGCGTGAGCGCAGCCCACGCACGGCCGTCGGGTGTGGCGCGCGAGCCCCGCTCGTACTCGGCGACGAGCTCGCCGATGGGCCGCGCCTTCTGCTGGTCGCGGTCGTACCAGGCGTTGTACACCTGCAGGAAGATCCACTGCGTCCACCGGTAGTACGCGGGGTCGGTGGTGGAGATGCTGCGCCGCTTGTCGTGGGACAACCCGAGCCGGCGCAACTGCCGGCGCATGTTGGCCACGTTCTCCTCGGTGTTGACCGCTGGATGCTGGCCGGTCTGCATCGCGTGCTGCTCGGCAGGCAGGCCGAAGGCGTCGAAGCCCATGGAGTAGAGGACGTTGTAGCCCTGCATGCGCTTGAAGCGCGCGTAGACGTCGGTGCCGATGTAGCCGAGCGGGTGGCCGACGTGGAGGCCCGTGCCCGACGGATAGGGGAACATGTCGAGCACGAAAAGCTTCGGGCGATCGCCGAGGCCGGCGATGTCGGCGAGGGGGCCGGCCGGGTTCGGTGCCTCGAACGTGGCGTCGGCCTCCCAGCGGTCCTGCCAGCGAAGCTCGATCTCCTGCGCGAGGGAGGCGTTGTAGCGGAAGCGAGGGGTGTCGTCGGCCATAGGGCCCACACGCTATCGGCGCCCCTGGATCGCCCCGTCGATGGCGCGGCCCGTACCATCGGCGTCGTGGATGCTGCCGAGTGGGATGCTCGTTACGCCAAGGGACAGGTGTGGAGCGTCGAACCGAACCGCTTCTTCGCCGACGCGGTCGCCGCGCTCGACATCGTGCCCGGCCGAGCTGTCGACCTGGCGTGCGGTGAGGGTCGCAACGCGGTGTGGCTCGCGCAGCGCGGCTGGCAGGTCACCGGAGTCGACTTCTCGGCCGCCGGTGTGGCCCGTGGACGCGCCGGCGCCGAGGCCGCAGGCATCGCGCTCGACTGGGTCGTCGCCGACCTCGCGACCTGGCCGCTCGGTGAGCGGGCCTGGGATCTCGTGGCGCACGTGTACCTGCACTGGCCGGCGTCCGAACGCGAGCCGTTCCTGCAGCGGTGCGCCGACGCCGTGGCGCCCGGGGGCGCGCTGGTGGTGATCGGGCACGATCGCGACAACATCGCGCATGGCCATGGTGGCCCGCAGGATCCCGATCTGCTCACCACACCCGACGAGCAACGAGCGCTGTTCGAGGCCGCAGGTCTCGACGTCGTGCGCGCCGAGCGCGTCATGCGCAAGGTGAACCTCGAGCCCGGCCACGGCGGTGCGGCGGGCGGCGGCTCACCGGCCA
>JBKJKR010000622.1:0-11894 GCA_046597135.1 Acidimicrobiales bacterium
CGTCGCGGACCAAGGCCATGCGGAGCAGTGCGCGGCCGCGCCGCAGCCGTGCCTTGGCCTGGCGTGGGTCGCACCGGGACTCGACGGCGATCCACGCTGCGGCGGTCTGCGCGCCAACCGGCATCCACGCGTCGGAGCGAGCGAACGACGCCGCTTGACGGCACACCAACGCCTCGACTCGCGACGCCTCGCGCACCAGGCCGATCAGCGCGGCGCCGTCGCCGAGCTCTGCCGCATCGAGATCGTGCAGTCGGTCGAGCACGCCCCGCAGCTCGGCGAGTACCTCGCCCCGCACGTCGACGGGCGCGCACGCCTCATCGATTGTGACAGTCATCGAACACCCCTTCACGAGCCGGAGATACAGAGGCAGCGCACGCTGCGAGCACCAGACCCGAACCCGCCAGCTCGAGGGCCTGATGTACCAATACTACGAAGGGGGTATGACAGTCTCGCCGCTCTTGGACCGCTAGGTCAGACGATGACGGTGCGGAGGACCTCGCCGTTCTTCATCGCGGTGAAGGCATCGTTGATCTCGTCGAGCGACAACCGGCGCGAGACCATGGAGCCGAGGTCGAGACGGCCGGTCTCGATGAGTTGGATGAACCGCGGGAAGTCGCGGGTGGTGCGCGACGAGCCGTAGTAGCTGCCCTTGATCGACTTGTCCTGGATGATCAACGGCAGGATCGGCACGGCCACCGTGGTGCTCCAGTGCGGAACCCCGACGAGCACGGTGGTGCCGCCCTTGCGGGTCATGCCGATCGCCTGCACGATGAGGTCATGCGCGCCGACGGCCTCGAACGCGTAGTCGACACCGCGGCCGCCGGTGAGCGCGAGCACCTGCTGCACCGGGTCGCCATCGGTGGGATCGATGGTGTTCGTTGCGCCGAAATGGCCGGCGGACGACCGCTTGAACTCGACCGGATCGATGGCGATGATCTGCGATGCGCCTGCGATGCGTGCGCCTTGGATCACCGAGGTGCCGACACCCCCGCAGCCGATGACCGCAACCGTGGCGCCGAAGTGCACGGCTGCCGTGTTGAGGGCCGCGCCCAGGCCGGTGGTGATGCCACAGCCGATGAGCGACAACTGGTCGGCGGGTAGGTCGGTCTGCACCGGGATGCACGATGCCTCGTGCACCGCGATGGAATCGCTGAAGGTGCCGAGCCCCGACAGTGCGCCCGTGGTGGAGCCGTCGGCCCGCACGGCTCGCGGCACCGCGGTGACACCGCTACCCATCTCGCACAGGTGCGTCTCGTGACGCAGGCAGTGCCAGCACGCGCCGCACACCGGCGTGAGCGAGAGGATGACGCGATCGCCCACCTTGCACCGGGTGACCTCGCTGCCGGTCCACTCGACGGTGCCCGCGCCCTCGTGGCCGAGGATGCACGGCGCGCCGACCGGGAGCTTGCCGTCGATGACCGACAGGTCGCTGTGGCACACACCGCTGGCCTCGATGCGCACGACGACGTCTCGTGCGCCCGGTGGAGTGGACGTGACGTCCTCGACCGAGAGGTCGAGGTCCTGGCCGACGAAGATGGCTGCGCGCATCAGAGTGCCTTTCGCATGACAGGTCAGCGCGTCACGGCCGGACGGCCGCGTCGCGATTCGGCTTCCTCGAACCATTCGAGCACATGGGCGCGGGCGTGTGCCTCGAGGTCGCGCTTTACCGGCTCGGCGGCTTGGCGACGCTTGCGCTCACCCATGTTCGCGATGAGCGTGTCGCGCTTGTCGTCGGTCATGGTCGAGCGTTCGGGCCATGAACGCACGGTGGTGGTGAAACCGTCGGGCGTGAAGTCGAAGATGCGGTAGCCCGGCCCGCCGGCGCCCATGAACGTCGACGGTGTTGCGTGCACCGGGATCGCTCCGAGGTGCACGTTGTGCTCGCCGTGCACGTGACCCGCCGCCATGCCACGAACCCCGTGGCGTTCGCGCAACGCGCCGATGTCCTCAGCGAGGAACGGCGCGTCGGGTCCGTACGGACCCATCAGGTTCACCGGCGGGTGGTGCATCCACACGAAGACGTTCTCGTTGGCACGCGCCGCGAGTTGTGCGTCGAGCGTGGCGATCTGCGCGGCACCGAGCTCACCCCATTCCGTGTTGCCGGTGCGCGCGAACGCGAACGTCCAGCCGTGGGTTTCGTGCATCGAACCGGGCTCGACGACGCCACCCGGCAGGTGCGCATCGAAGCTGTCAGTGAGGTCGTGGTTGCCGGGGATGGCGAGCACCGGCACACCGAGGTCGTTCAACATGGCATTGAGCTTGCGATAGGCGACCGGGTGCCCGCGATCGGCGAGGTCACCGGTGGCCACCACGAGGTCGGGACGCACGTCGAGCGAGTCGATGTCGGCGAGCACGAAGGCCAGCGAGTCGGCGGGGTCGTGCAGCGTGACGCCACCGAACCACTCGATGACCGCGAGGTCGTCGGGGTCGGCCTTCACATGGGTATCGGTGATCTGGACCACCCTGAACGCGGTGCCGGTCTGCGACATCTCCGCAGCGTAGTTGGACCGGGGAAAGCGGCCGGTCAGAACGGCTTCTTGGTGAAGCCGCCGTCGACCAGCAACGTTTGGCCGGTGATGAACCCGGCCTCCTCGGAGCACAAGAACATGCAGGCGTTGGCCAGATCGGCCATGCGTCCCTGGCGGCGGATCATCTGTCCGTTCAACAGCATCGGCCCGATCTCGGCGCGCGACGGGTCGTTCAACCAGACCAACGCTGATTCGGAGTCGACAAGGTCCGGGGCGATGCCGTTCACCCGTATGCCGTCGGAGGCGAACTCTGAAGCGAGGCCCACGGTGAGCGAGTTGAGTGCGAGCTTGGAGACGGCGTATGCACTGCCGTTCCCGTAGGCGGCCATCGACGACATGTTGATGATCGCGCCGCCGCCGCGGGCCGCGATCGCCGGCCGGCACGCGACGGCACACGTGAGCGCCCCGAGCACGTTCACGTCGAGCACCTTGCGCCATGCGGGCAGTGCCTCGGTGGTGAACGCGAGTTGCGCATGCTCGAGGTGGATGCCCGCGTTGTTGATGAGGATGTCGAAGCCGCCGAACGTGGCGATGGACGCGGCGACCATGTCGGCGACCTCGACGGCGTCGGTTACGTTCATCTCGACGGCAAGTGCGTGCTGACCGTCGGCGGCCGGCTCTTTGACGACGCGCTCGGCCGCGCCGAGGTCGATGTCCGCGATCACGATCGCTGCGCCCTCCGCTGCGAACCGGTGGGCGTACGTGCGGCCGATGCCCGTGCCTCCGCCGGTGATCACGACGACCTTGCCCTCGAACCGCTGCGTGCTCACCGCACCGACCAGGTCACGGAGCGCTCAACTCGACCCACACGTTGCGATCCCAGTCGCGCCACGCCTGCATGATCGACGAGCTCCACTCGCTTTGCTTCTGGGTCATGTACTCGGGGTTCGTGACGAGGTCACCGTTCTCGACCTCGTAGATGGCGAGGTAGCGGTGCGGCACGGTGAAGTGCTTGAACCGTCGGGCCGAGTAGAAGCCTTTGGTGGCCTGCTTCTCGGGGACGTGCTCCTCGTCGTACCAGCGGTTGAACTCGTCTTCGCGCTCGGGGTCGATGTCGACCTGCACGATGAGCAGTGCGGTAGCGGCCATGGCGCGCGAGCGTAGCTTCGCGAGCGGGAGTGACACGGCGTAGCCCTGCGCACCGACCGATACCGTCGGGATCGCACGGGACGACGCGAGGGAGCAGGCATGGCCGAGACGGAGAACAGCGGCATGGAGAAGAGCGGCATGGAGATCGGCGGTACGTGGGAAGATGTGCTCGGGCTCGTGTGGGACGAGGTCACGCCGGAGCGAGTCGTCGCACACCTCGACATCGCGCGGCGCCATCACCAGCCGTACGGCATCGTGCACGGGGGCGCGTGGGCGTCGATCGTGGAATCGGTGGCGAGCCACGGAGCCGCCCACGCAGTGATGGGCACCGAGGGCATCGCCGGCGTCGTCGGCACGTCGAACCTCACCGACTTCCTGCGCAGCCACAGCGAAGGTCGCGTCGAGGCGGTCGGGCGCCCGGTCTTCGTCGGGCGCACCCAGCAGCTGTGGACCGTCGAGATCACGCGGGTGAGCGACGGCAAGCTGGTCAGCCGAGGCCAGGTGCGCTTCCAGAACCTGCAGGTGCTGCCGGCCGAGCGGTGACGCCCGTCAGTCGGGTGGGGGAGCGGTGTTGCGGCTGAGCCGGTCGGAACCGGCATCGAACCCGGGCAGTTGCTGCTGGACGCTGCGCTTGCGGGCAACCAGTTCGTAGACCAGCTCCTCGGCCTCGGCCCAGGTGTGGGCGCGGGGCCCGTCGAGGTGGCGGTTGTACGGCTGGTCGAACACGATCACGTCATTGCCGTGCGCCCGCAGCGCGATCACGTTGTGCGGCCCGTCGTCGATGTAGGCGTCGGCCTCGACCTCGGGCTTGGCGCCGAGGAAGCAAAGATCGCGGTAGGGGATGCGCGCGTGGTCGAGCCATTCGACGGTGTCGGTTATGGCCGCCGCGTGGCTCCAGTGGACGTACAACCGGTGCGTGATGATGCGAATCCAGATGCCGGCATCCGACAGGCGCCAGAGCGCGTCGGCCGCACCATCGATGACCGGAAGGTCGCGCAGGATGCGGCGCTCCAGCACGGCGACGCGGTGGATGCGCTCGTAGTCGCCTTCGACGAACCCCCACTCCTCGAAGTCCCAGGAACGCTCGAGGGGAAGGCTCTCGATGGGCACGCCGAGATACTCCGCGGTGACCTCGCGGAACGATCTGGTGTAGTCGCCGCACACGCCGTCGAGATCGACGCCGAAGATGAACTGTTCGGTACCTGCCACGTGTTCGTCGACTCAGCCGGCGGTGATGCCGTTGTCGACCGAATGGATCGAGCCGTGCACGCTGCGCGCTTCGTCGGAGGCGAGGTAGGCGAACATCGAGGCGATGTCCTCGGCCTCGGCCATGCTGCGAAAGCCCGTGTACCGGGCCATGAGCTCGAAGTCGACGTCGGACGGGATGTGGAAGTTCTGCGCGAGCGACGTGTTGACGCCGCCCGGCGCGATGGCGTTCACGCGGAGCTTGGTCTTGATGTATTCCATGGCGAGCGCCCGCGTGAGCTGGATGACAGCACCCTTGGTGACGCAGTACGGAACCGTGTACGCCTGCCCCATGAACCCGGCGTTCGAGGCGATGTTGACGATGTTGCCGGTGGTCTCGAGCAGGTGGGGGATCGCGGCCTGAGCCATCCAGAAGCACCCCGACACGTTGACGCCGATCATGCGGTCCCAGTGCTCCTGGGTGACATCGACGACGTTGTCGGCGCGGGCGATGCCGGCGATGTTCCCGAGCACGTCGAGGCGC
Source organism: Acidimicrobiales bacterium (assembly GCA_046597135.1). Lineage (GTDB taxonomy): Bacteria > Actinomycetota > Acidimicrobiia > Acidimicrobiales > WLNW01 > WLNW01. The sequence goes on from JBKJKR010000622.1 coordinate 5,347, forward strand.
CCGAACGCGGCGACGCAGTCAGCCACCGCAGTCTGGCACTCGGCGCGTTGGGACACGTCGACGACCTTGGTGGTGACGGACGGGCCGCCCACCGCAGCTGCGAGCTCGGCGGTCTCGGCGAGCCCTGCACCGTTCACGTCGACCGCGAAGACCTGTGCCCCTTCGGAGGCGAGGCGCACGGTGGTGGCGCGCCCGATACCCGATGCTGCGCCGGTGAGCAGCGCTACCTTGCCGTCGAACCGTGCCATGACGCCCTCGCTCTCGCGTCCGGCACACACGTGCCGGACGGGCGCGCACGATAGTGCAACTACTGTCGGGCGAATGGCTGACCAGCACTCCGCCGACCCTGCGGTCGTCGACCCAGTCGCGATCGATCTCGTCGTGCGCAACCTCACGGCCCGCTACTGCGATGCGGTCGCCCGCAACGACGGCGAGCTGTTCGCCTCGCTGTGGGCCACCGACGCCGACTGGGTGGTGCCCGGCGCGCGCAAAACCTCGGGTCGCGAACGCATCGCCCGGGTGTTCGCGAAGCTGCGCGGCGACTATGTGCTCTGCACGCAGGAGCTCATGTCGGGCTATGTCGTGCCTCGTCCGTCGCTCGGTGGCTCGGCGCCGTCGGCTGAGGCCCGCTGGCAGATCCGGGAGTACCAGTGGAAGGCCGATGCGCCCGTGAGCTGCGTGCTTGGCATCTACAGCGATCATCTGGTGATCGAAGACGGCGCGTGGCGGTTCGCCCGTCGCCAGTTCGACATCCTCTACCGCGGCCCCGTCGACCTCACCGGGGCGCTGACCCCGGTGTCGGACGTCACGCTGAGCACGTAAGCTGCCGCCCGATTCGTCGCGCGGACGAGAACCAGGGGGATGTCATGGGTCGGTTCGATGGCAAGGTTGCGATCGTCACGGGAGCCGCTCGCGGCCAGGGCGAGGCCGAGGCACGCCTGCTCGCGGCCGAGGGTGCCAAGGTCGTGCTGGGCGATGTGCTCGACGACCTGGGCGAGGCGGTGGCCAACGACATCGGTGACGCCGCGGTCTATGTGCACCTCGACATCTCGAACGAGGACCAGTGGCGCAATGCGATCGCCGTTGCGCAGTCGATGGGCGCGTACCGCGTGCTCATCAACAACGCCGCCATCATCCGCCCGGCGGCCATCGAGGACACGTCCACCGCTGACTACCTCTCGGTGATCATGGTCAACCAGGTGGGCACGTTCATCGGCATGCGCGAGTCGATCGCACCGATGCGCGTCAACGGCGGCGGCGCGATCGTGAACATCTCGTCGGTCGACGGCATGAAGGGCTGCAACGGCCTCGTGTCGTACAACTCGTCGAAGTGGGCGGTTCGTGGCATGACCAAGACTGCGGCGCTCGAGTTCGGCCAGCACAAGATCCGGGTCAACAGCATCCACCCCGGCGGCGTCAACACGCCGATGGGCAACCCCATGGGCGACGACGCCATGGTCGACCTCGCCTTCACCCACCAGGCCCTGCCCCGCATCGGCGCCCCGAGCGAGATCGCCGCGGCCGCCCTGTTCCTCGCGAGCGACGACGCCTCCTACATCACGGGCGCGGAGCTCGTGGTCGACGGCGGCTGGATGGCGGGTCGCATCGTGCCCGAGTTGCCGGGGAGCCATCTCTCCGTCGCCGGCACCGGCTACAACGCCTGACCCCCTGAGGTGCAGCACCGTCGGGCGTGATACAACGCGTGGCCGTGCAGACCTTCTCCCACAATGAAGCGGTGGCGCTCGTCGATTCGTTGCGCTCCCTCATCGCGACAACTCGCGTCGTCGACGCGCCGGCCGAGGTCCTGGCCGGCGCACAACGACTCATCGACGAAGCTCGTGCCGCACTCGATCCGTATCGCCACACCGGCCAGGTCGCACAGGGCGCGCTCGACGGCCAGGGCATCGGTCTGCGGTCGTCGTTCACCGGCGTGCCGAACGAGTTCTTCCCGTACTCGCCGATCGTCGGGCCGCTGAACCCGCTCTCACCACCCGTGCAGATGTGGGCCGACGACGCGCGCCACGTGCTCGGCGCGGTCACGCTCGAGGCGCCCTACACCGGGCCTCCCGGGCTGGTGCACGGCGGCGTCATCGCGCTCGTGTTCGACGAACTGCTCGGCGCGTGCGCCGTGGTGAACCAGTGCGCCGGCTTCACGGGCACGCTCACGGTGAAGTACCTGCGGGGTACGCCGATCCGCAAGCCGCTCACCATGGAGGCGTGGATCGATCGAATCGAAGGACGCAAGACCTTCGTCTCGGGCGAGCTGCGACATGACGGCGCGGTCACCGCATCGGCAACCGGCATCTTCATCTCGACCGCGAGCCAGATGCCCAACGCGTGAGCCTCGCGCAGCTTTCCGGGCTCAAGCCGGGGGACCGAGGGCGGCGGCCGCAGCACGTGCCGCACGAAGCCCCGGTGCGAGCGCGAGCAGCACGGCGGCTCCGGGGGCAAGCGGCAGCCACGCGGCACGCGCGTCGGCGGCGCAGTCGACGAGCGTACGGGCAACGGTCGGCGCGTCTACGCCGACCACGACGATGCTGACCACGGCGCGCGCCGAACCGAGCACGGCCGCACTCGACCAACCTGGTGCGTCGCCGCCGATGTCGAGGTCGTGGGTGAGCAGCGGAAGGCCGTCTCGCTCGACGCGCAAGCGGCTGCGCACCCGACCGCCTTCCTCCTGGTCGCGTCCGAGGACGATCTCGTCCTGCATGATGAAGGCAGACCCGGCGGCGAGCACCACGGTGGTCTCCACCGTGTGGTCGCTCCCGCGCACCGACAGCAGCGGCTCGGGACGCCAGCGCAGCGATGCACCCTCGCCGACGGTGAACGTCGCGCGCATGCGGGACCGCTCGCCGCTGGGGCCGGGATGCGCGAGCGTGGCCGCAGCGCTGCGAACGGTGAGGCGCGCGCCGTCACCTACGACCACGTCGACCCGCAGCTCGTCGCCCCCCAAAGGGCCGGCGGCCGCGCCGACGAGGTAGACGGCGTCGGCCGTCTCGCGGACGACGAGCGGCGGCTCGGACCGCAGCCCGACGATGCGGGTGCGGCCGGCGACCACGGCTGCCTCGATGGATGCCCTGGCGCGCACGTCGGCGACTCAGACCGTTGCGCCGGCCTGCCAGTGCGCGAGCTCGTGCGTGACCCACGCGGCCACCTCGTGTGCGCCATCGGCGTCGACGAGCGAGGTGAACGCGATGGGGAGCTCGCCGCGGCGGGCGACGGCGTCGCGTCGCATCACCTCGAGATCGGCACGCACCAGCGGCGCCAGATCGGTCTTGTTGATCACGAGCAGATCCGCGGTGGTGACCCCCGGGCCACCCTTGCGCGGCACCTTGTCCCCGCCCGCGACGTCGAGCACGAAGATCTGCACGTCGACCAGTGCGCGGCTGAACACCGCAGTCAGGTTGTCGCCGCCGCTCTCGACGAGCGTGAGGTCGACGTGGCCGTGCAACGCCTCGAGTTGTTCGATCGCGTCGAGGTTGGCTGAGATGTCGTCGCGGATCGCGGTGTGCGGACAGCAGCCGGTCTCGACCGGGACGATGCGGTCGTCGGGCAGCACCTGCATCCGTCGAAGCGCTTCGGCGTCCTCGCGAGTGAAGATGTCGTTGGTGACGACGACCATCGACAAGTCGTTCGCGAGCAGCTTGCACAGGGCGGCCACGAGCGCGGTCTTGCCGCTGCCCACCGGCCCGCCGATGCCGACGCGCATCGGGCGACCGTCGCGCGCCGCGGGGTGTTCGTCGTGCACGTGTCCCGGCGCACCGATTTCATGAAGCAAAGAGCCGTACCTCCCAGGTGGCGTGATCCTCGGCGAGGATCTCCGCGAGTGGTCCGCTGCACGCCGGCATGAGGTGCAACGGTTGATCGAGATGTGACACCGCATCGAGGCTCAGTGTGTCGATGGTGGTCGAACACGAAGCGAGCAGTGCGTGCACGCGAAAGGGATCGAGACCGAGCAGGCGCAACGCCGAGGTCGCGAGGTTCGATGCCATGTGGTGCAGCGAGCACAACGCGGCTTCGTGTGCGGTGAGCGACGCGGCCGATGCCAGGGCGCCGAACACGACGGCCTGGTGTGCACCGCCCGGCACGGTTTGCGCCAGTGCCTCGAGCCGGGCATCGGGCCACACCTGTCGACCGACGCGCAGGAGCTGGCGCCCGAGTGCTCGAGAGACCGAGCGTTGCCGCGGGGAGAGCACACGCGACTCGAGTGCCGCATCGATGTCCGCCCACGGTCGGCTCGACGCGGCGGCCGCCGCCGCGAAGGAAGCGTCGACGCGCCCTGCGGTGGCCAGCCGGCCGTCGAGGAACGCGCCCAACGACACGACGTCGTGGATGGCCCCCATCGCGCACGCCGCTTCGACACCGTTCGAATGCGCGTGCCCGCCTGACGGGAACCGTCCATCGGCCAGCAGGAGCAACGACGCGGTCGACATGGGTGATCAGAACAAGAAGTAGCGCTGGGCCATGGGCAGCACCGAGGCCGGGGATTCGGTGATGAGCTCGCCGTCGATGCGCACCGCGAACGTGTCGGGGTCGACCTCGATGCGCGGGCGTGCGTCGTTCTCGGGCATGTGCTGCTTGCCGAGATGACGGGTGTTGCGCACGGCGACGAGCCGGCGATCGAGCGCCACCTTCGACGCAAGATCGTCCTCGATGGCAATGGGCGCGACGAACGTGAGGCTCGTGCGGGCCGCGGCGCGCGGCGTGGCCCCGAACATCGGTCGGTTCCACACGGGTTGGGGGCTGGGGATGGATGCGTTGGCGTCGCCCATCTGACCCCACGCGATGAAGCCGCCCTTGACCACCACGTGCGGCCGCACGCCGAAGAAGCGCGGATCCCACAGGACGAGGTCGGCGAGCTTGCCCACCGCGACGGAACCGATCTCGTCGTCGAGGCCGTGGGCCACCGCAGGACAGATGGTGTACTTCGCGACGTACCGACGCGCCCGGTGGTTGTCGGCGGCGCCGTCGCCCGCGAGCGAGCCGCGCCGCTCCTTCATGACGTGCGCGGTCTGCCACGTGCGCAGGATCACTTCGCCGACGCGACCCATGGCCTGCGAATCGGAGCCGATCATGGAGATGGCACCCATGTCGTGCAGGATGTCCTCGGCCGCAATGGTGCTCGGGCGGATGCGGCTCTCCGCGAAGGCGAGATCTTCGGGGATGTTCGGGTTGAGGTGGTGGCACACCATCAACATGTCGAGGTGTTCGGCCACCGTGTTCACGGTGTGGGGACGGGTGGGATTCGTCGACGACGGCAACACGTTCGGGAACGACGCGACCGTGATGATGTCGGGGGCGTGGCCGCCGCCCGCACCCTCGGTGTGATACGTGTGGATCGAACGATCGCCGATTGCCGCAAGCGTGGAATCGACGTAGCCCGCCTCGTTCAACGTGTCGGTGTGGATCGCGACCTGCACGCCTGACGCATCGGCCACCGTGAGGCACGCATCGATGGCTGCGGGTGTGGTGCCCCAATCCTCGTGGAGCTTGAAGCCCGCCGCTCCGGCACGCAGCTGCTCCCACATGGCTTCGTGCGACACGGTGTTGCCCTTGCCCAGCAACACGATGTTGACCGGGTAGGGATCCGTGGCCTCGAGCATGCGCGCGAGGTTCCAGGCGCCGGGGGTGATGGTGGTGGCCTTGGTGCCCTCGGCCGGGCCCGTGCCGCCGCCGATGAGCGTGGTGATGCCCGATGCCAGACCTTCGTCGATGATCTGTGGGCAGATGAGGTGCACGTGGCAGTCGATGGCGCCCGCGGTGACGATGCGACCATTGCCCGACAGGATCTCGGTGGAGGGTCCGATCACGAGCGCCGGGTGGACACCGTCCATGGTGTCGGGGTTGCCGGCCTTGCCGATGCCCACGATGCGACCGTCGGTCACGCCGATGTCGGCCTTGATGACGCCCCAGTGATCGAGGATCACCGCGCCGGTGATGACGAGGTCTGGCGCGCCGTCGGCACGGGTCGCGCGCGACTGACCCATCGATTCGCGGATGACCTTGCCGCCGCCGAAGATGACCTCGTCGCCGCCGAAGCAGCGGTCTTCTTCGACCTCGATGAACAGGTTCGTGTCGGCCAGGCGGATTCGGTCGCCGCGGGTGGGACCGAGCAGGCGCCGATACGAGGAACGGGGGATCTCAGCCATCGATCACGCCGCCGAACTCGCCGCGGAACCCGGCCATGAATCGCGTGCCGCCGTACGCCACCAACGTGACCTCCATCTCGATGCCGGGTTCGAAGCGCACCGACGTGCCGGCTGCGATGTCGAGACGATGCCCCCGTGCCGCGGTGCGATCGAACGACAGCGCCGGGTTGGTCTCGGCGAAGTGATAGTGCGAACCGACCTGGATCGGTCGGTCGCCGGTGTTCATCACGACCACCACGCACGTGACTCGGCCTGCGTTGAGCACGAGCACGTCGTCGGGGCCGACTACCTCACCGGGGATCACGAGCGGGTCCTCATGGCAGTGTCGTCCTCATCGGTAGCGTCGTCCTCATGTGATTGGGTGGTGCAACGTCACGAGCTTCGTGCCGTCGGGGAAGG
>JBKJKR010000004.1:0-5254 GCA_046597135.1 Acidimicrobiales bacterium
CGGTCCACGGCTCGGCCCCGGACATCACCGGTCAGAACAAGGCCAACCCCACCGCGGCCATCCTGTCGGGCGCCATGATGCTCGAGTTCCTCGGCGAGCCCGACGCAGCGGCCCGCATCCGCGCCGCGTGCAGCCAACCCGTCAGCGGTTCCACCACCGAGATCGGCGACCTCATCGCCGGACGCGTCTGATTCGCCTCAGCGACCGAACAGGGAAACGATCCATGCCCATCCCACCCACCCCGAAGATCTGGATGAACGGTGCGCTCGTCGACTGGGCCGACGCCCAGGTCCACGTGCTCACGCACACGCTGCACTACGGCACCGGTGTCTTCGAAGGCATCCGCGCCTACGAGACCGCGAAGGGGCCGGCGATCTTCCGGCTCACCGAGCACATCGACCGCCTCTTCAACTCGGCGAAGATCCTCATGATGGACATCCCGTTCACTCGTGACGAACTCATCGACGCGACCAAGGAGACCGTGCGCTCCACCGGGCTGCCCAGCTGCTACATCCGTCCCATCGCGTACTACGGCTACGGCGAGATCGGGCTCAACACGCTGCCGTGCAAGGTCGACGTGGCCATCGCCTGCTGGAACTGGGTCGCGTACCTCGGCGACGACGCGCTCACGAAGGGTGTGCGCCTCAAGGTCAGCTCGTGGACCCGCCACGACCACAACACCATGCCGCCCGCGGCGAAGACCACGGGCAACTACGTCAACTCGTCGCTGGCCAAGGTCGAGGCGCTCAAGGCGGGCTACGACGAAGGCATCATGTTGAACCGGGCCGGCCTGGTCGCGGAGTGCACGGGCGAGAACATCTTCGTCGTGCGCAACGGCCGCATCCTCACACCGCCGCTGTCGTCCGGTGCGCTCGAGGGCATCACGCAGAGCTCGGTGACCACCATCGCGCGCGACCTCGGCTTCGACATCGGGCTCGGCGACATCGCCCGCAGCGATCTGTACATCGCCGACGAGATCTTCGTGTGCGGCACCGCAGCCGAGGTCGGCTCGGTCAACTCGGTCGACGACCGCGCGGTGCCGTGCCCCGGTCCGAAGACCCTCGCCATCGCCGAGACCTACAGCAAGGCGGTCCGTGGTCAGCTACCCGAGTACGCACACTGGTGCGAGCTCGCATGAACGCCGCACGGTCGACCACCGTCGGCGGGGGGCGCACCCCCGACGCCGTCGAGATCTTCGACACCACGCTGCGCGACGGCAGCCAGCTCGAAGGCATCTCGCTCACCGTCGAGGACAAGCTGCGCATCGCCGAGCAGCTCGACCACCTCGGCGTCCACTACATCGAAGGTGGATGGCCGGGCGCGAATCCCAAGGACGAAGAGTTCTTCCGGCGCGCTCGCACCGAGCTGAAGCTGTCCACGTCGACGTTGGTGGCGTTCGGGTCGACCCGTCGGGTCAAGGGCAAGGTCGACGACGACACCACGCTGCGCAACCTCGTCGAGGCCGGCACGTCCACGGTGTGCATCGTCGGCAAGGCATGGGACTACCACGTCCTCGAGGCGCTGCGCACCACGCTCGACGAGGGCGTGGCCATGGTGGCCGAGTCGATCGCGTTCTTGAAGCAGGCCGGCCTGCGGGTGTTCTTCGACGCCGAGCACTTCTTCGACGGCTACCGCAACAACCCCGAGTTCTCGCTGCGCGTGCTCGAGGGCGCGGCCATGGCCGGTGCCGATTGCCTGGTCCTGTGCGACACCAACGGCGGGTCGTTGCCGTTCGACGTCGAACGCGTCGTCGGCGAGGTGGTCGATCACCTCGGTCCGACACCCATCGGCATCCACCTGCACAACGACACCGGTTGCGGCGTGGCCAACGCGCTCGGCGCGGTGCGCGCCGGCGCCACGCAAGTACAGGGCACCATCAACGGCTACGGCGAGCGCGTGGGCAATTGCGACCTCGTGCCCATCATCGCCAACCTCTCGTTGAAGATGGGCGTCGCAACGCTGCCCGAAGGCAGGCTCGAACGGCTCACGAGCGTCGCGCACCACATCGCCGAGATCGTGAACTTCACCGTCGATCCGCAGCAGCCCTACGTGGGCTCGTCGGCGTTCGCCCACAAGGCGGGCTTGCACACCAGCGCGATCTCGCGACGCAAGGACGCGTACGAGCACATCGATCCATCGCTCGTCGGCAACGGCACGCGGTTCTTGGTGAGCGAGATGTCGGGGCGTTCCACCCTCGAGCTCAAGGCCCAGGAGCTCGGCCTCGAGCTCGACGGCAAGGTGCTCGGCGACATCGTCGATCAGCTGAAGCGCCTCGAGCACGAGGGCTACCACTTCGAGGCGGCCGACGCGTCGCTCGAGCTCCTCATGCGTCGTGCGTCGGGTTGGCAGCAGCAGTACTTCTCGCTCGAGTCGTACAAGGTGCTGGTGCGTCATCGAGCGGGCGACGGTCCGGGCAACCACGACGACGCGCTCGACGTCGAGACCGAGGCCACCGTCAAGCTCTGGCTCGGCGACGAGCGCCTCGTGGCCATCGGCGAGGGCAACGGTCCGGTCAACGCGCTCGACGCCGCACTGCGCACCGCCATCGGTTCTCGGTTTCCCGCGCTCGATCGGGTCACCCTCACCGACTTCAAGGTGCGCGTGCTCGACACCGGCAAAGGCACGGGTGCGGTCACGCGCGTCCTGCTCGATTCGACGAACGGCACCCGCGAGTGGACCACCATCGGCGTCTCCGAGAACATCATCGAGGCATCGTGGCAAGCGCTCATCGATTCGCTCGTATACGGGCTGCTGCACACCCCTGCCTGAACACGACGATCGACCCGCGTCCGCGGCCGTGATGTCAGACTCCTGCGATGTCGCCACCGTCATCGCAGCCACCGGGTTGGTACTACGCACAGGGTGATCCCCCGGGGACGCACCGGTGGTGGGACGGTACGGCGTGGGTCGGCGGCCCGGTGAGCAGCGGGCCACCGGTCGGCACGGGCGCGCCGGGCCACGGGGCGTTCGGCGCGAACTATCCCTTCAACACGCCGTTCGGCAGCGGACCCGACTACGCAGGGTTCTGGGCGCGCTTCGGTGCGTTGCTGCTCGACAACCTCATCCTCGTCGTGCCTCTCGGCATCTTCGCGGTGATCTACTTCAACGCGGCGCCCACGACCATCGAGTCCTGCACCGTCGACGGTCGGCCGGGCCTGTGCGAGGTGCCTACGGGAGGTGCGTTCGCGGTGTTCTTCGTGGTGGTGGCCGCGGCGCTCGTCGCGTGGGCCGTCCTCTACCACGGCCGTCTTGAAGGCCGAACGGGTCAGACGCTCGGCAAGCGAGCCGTCGGCATCAAGACGGTGGGCGCCAACGACGGGCGGTCCCTCGGCACCGGTCGGGCCACCGGGCGGTTCTTCGCGCACTGGCTGTCGGGGTTCCTTTGCTACCTCGGCTACTTCTGGATGCTCTGGGACGGCAAGCGGCAGACGTGGCACGACAAGATGACCGATGCCATCGTGGTCAAGGCCGAACGCTGACGTGGCTCCCCGCGCCATAGCCATCGGCATCGACGATCCGGAGTTCGAGCACCTGGTGTTCGACGCGATCGAGGACGGTCCCTTCGACGGCGAGCTCGTGCTCCTGCTGCACGGGTTCCCCGAGACGAAGCGCTCGTACCGCCATCAGATACCTGCGCTCGCCGCGCTCGGCTATCGGGCTGTCGCCGTCGACCAGCGCGGCTACTCGCCGGGGGCACGCCCGCCGGGTGTCGACGCGTATCGCATCGACAAGCTCACGAACGATGTGTTGGCCATGGCCGATTCGTTGGGCGTCGATCGCTTCCACCTCGTCGGCCACGACTACGGCGCGGTCATCGCATGGCAGGTCGCGGCGCGTCACCAGGATCGGCTGCTGTCCATGACGTCGCTGTCGGTGCCGCATCCGTTGGCGTATCTCGAGGCGTACGAGTCGAGCGATCAGGCGGAGCGTTCGGGTTATTTCGCCTGGTTCCGCGACCCGAGCACCGACGCGGAGCTCGGTGACCCGCAGCGGTTGCGTCAGCTGTACCTCGCGGCGGGCCTCGACGAGGCCGATGCCGACGCGTACGCGACTGCGCTCGGGTCCCCGGCGGCCATCGGTTCGGCGTTGAACTGGTACCGGGCCACCGGCGCATACATGATCGAAGGCCTGCAGCCGATCACCGTGCCGGTGCTGCACGTGTGGAGCACCGAAGACCCCGCGCTCGGTCGCGACGGCGCCGAACGCACCGCGGCGCACGTGGCCGGCCCGTACCGGTTCGAGGTGCTCGACGGTGTCGATCACTGGATACCCGAGAACGCGCCCGACGCGACCAACCGCATCCTGACGGACTTCCTCGCGAACCTGCGTTGATCGGCCGCCCCGGCCCACCTGCGCTTCGCCGACGCAGGGGAGCCGAACGTGAGCACGAGCGACGTCGCGGCGGCAACGGTGGTCGCGGCGATGCTTGCGACGCGGCGTGGCGTCACCTGTTGCATGGGGGATTCCTCGTCACCTGGATCGTCGCCCGCAGCGCAGGGGGCCTCCGAAGGTCCACTCACGCATCGGGGACGCATACGATGGCCGCCATGGCAGCCCCGGATTTCGTCCCTGTTCGCCCAGGTAGCCCCAAGTACTACGAGTCGCCGCCCCGGCGGCTCGGTTCGTGGAACGCCGTCCGGCCGGGTGAGGTGGTCGAAGGTGGTCAGCCCGAGGGCGGTGCGTTCGGCTTCCAAGGTCCCGATCAGGGATACGCGCTGAAGCTCGCCAACAGCTTCCACGGCAAGCTGCACCTCACCACCGGCGAGCACGAGGAGGACGCGATCGCGGGCTGCCTCATGGTGGCCATGCGTCGGGCGTCGTTGTACGGCCGGGCACCGATGATGCCCGACCTCAAGGTGGCCTTCGCCGTGTTCGGTTTCCTCACCGAGAACGCACCGGCCGAACTGGTGGCGTTCCGCAAGCCGCTGTTCGTCGAGGTGTCGAACCCGCACCACTACTTCGAGGGCCGCCACATCGCGAGCCTCGTGCCCGACGCCTCGCTGCGCCTCACCCCCGAGGCGGTGGCCGCGTCCACCGATTGGCGCGCCCTGCTCGGCCAGTAGCCGGCGCGGCACCGAGTCCTTGTCCGAGCCCATACCCCCGTGGGGCGCGTCGCCGCCTCCGCCCCAGCCGCCCGGCTACGGGCCCACCGCAGGGCTATCCACCCCAGGGCTATCCACCCCAGGGTGGATAGCCCTGCGGTGGGCCCGTAGCCGGCCGGCTGGGGCGGAGGCGGCGACGCGCCCCACGGGGG
>JBKJKR010000328.1:0-2832 GCA_046597135.1 Acidimicrobiales bacterium
CCTCGACCGCTGCGGCGGTGGTGCGGGTGAACTCGTCGATGTTCGAACGGGTGCCCGGGCCGGCCGATCGGGATGCGACGGTAGCGACGATCTCGGCGTAGGCCACCGGTGTCACCCGCGACACGGCGTGCACCATCGGGATGGTGGCTTGGCCGCCGCACGTCACCATGTTCACGTTCGGCTCCCCGATGTGCTGGCGCAGGTTCACCGTGGGGATCACGAACGGGCCGATGGCCGCGGGCGTGAGGTCGATCGCTCGAATGCCGGCCGCGCGATAGCGAGGAGCGTTGCGCACGTGCACCGGGGCCGACGTTGCCTCGAACACGAGATCGGGAAGCTCTGGCCGGCTCAGCAACCAGTCGACGCCACCCGACGACGCTTCGACGCCGAGCTCGCGCGCACGTCGGAGACCACTGCTCTCGGGGTCGACACCGACCATGTACCGCGGCACCACGTGCTCCGAACGGAGCAACTTGTGCAACAGGTCGGTGCCGATGTTGCCCGAGCCGACGACGGCCGCGACGAGTTGCGGGCTCATGCGCTGCGCTCGGCGAAGACGGCACGAACGCTGCCCAACCCGGTGATCGCCGCTTCATAGGTGGCACCCGGTGTTGCGGGTACCAGCGCGCCGAGACTGCCCGAGAGGATGACTTCGCCCGCGACGAGCGGCTCGCCCTGTTCTGCCACCTGGTTCGCGAGCCACACCACTGCGTTGACCGGATGGCCGAGGCACGCCGACCCGCGCCCGGAGCTCACGGTGGTCCCGTCGGTCATGAGCACCATCTCCGCGTCGCGCAAGTCGTCGATCTCGCGCAGCAGGCGCGGCGCGTTGCCCGTGACGAACACACCAGCCGACGCGTTGTCCGCAACGGTGTCGAAGATCGAGATGTCCCAATCGATGATGCGGCTGTCGCACACCTCGATCGCCGGCACGACGAAGTCGATCGCGCGCAGCACGTCGATCGTGGTCACCGGTCGGTCAGGCAGGTCGCGGCCGAGGACGAACGCGACCTCGGCCTCGAGGCGCGGCTGAAGGAGGCCGTGGAAGGAGATCGGTTCGGAATCGCCGTAGGCCATGTCGGCGAAGAGCACGCCGAAGTCGGGTGTGTCGACGCCCATCTGGCGTTGCACGACGGCCGAGGTGAGCCCGATCTTGCGGCCGACACGTCTGCGGGTGGCTCCGGTGCGCGCCCGCACGAGGCGTTGCACCTCGTAACCATCCTGCAGTCCGCCGTCGGGGACGATCGATCTGATCGGCGGGCACGGGATCGCGCGCCGCGCCGCATCGATCAACTGCGCGGCGGCCCGCGCGTGCAACTCGGCGCGCGAGCGAACCGCAGCGGCGTGATCGGTCACGATGGCATCACCAGCGATCGCGAGCGAGGAACGACAGGACGACGCTCTCGAACTCGTTCTTGCGCTCGATCATCGACCAGTGCCCACAGTCGTAGAACACGTGGAGCTCGCACTTGCGGATCATGCGCATCGGCGCGATCGAACCGTCGAGCGGCGTGACCCGGTCGTCGCGGCCCCACGTGATCAACGTCGGCGCTTCGATCTTGCGCAGCATCTCGAACTCGGCCGTGTTCCCGACCATCGAGTCGCGCAGCACCGTCAACATTGCGCGGTTGTAGATCTGGCGGATGCCCGCGAGCGCTGCCGGCTCGGTTGCGGTGCGCCAACGCATCTCGACGAATTCGTCGGTCAGCACCGCTTCGTCGTAGACCATCGAGCGCATCCACTGGATGAGGCGCTCGCGGGTGGGCTCTTCGACGAACTCGACCAGCCGGATGATCCCCTCCGACGGCAAGGCGCTGAAGAACGGGATGCCGACGCCGCCGACGGTGACGAGCCGGGTCACGCGCGCCGGGTGCATCGCCGCGACCTGTGCCGCGATCTTGCCGCCCAACGAGTTGCCGACGATCGCGGCCCGCTCGATCCCGAGGCCGTCGAGGAACGCGATGACCGCAGCGGGCGCGTGCATCACCGGGTTCTGCGGCGGGGCGTAGCTACGGCCGAAGCCCGGCAGGTCGAGCACGAGCGCTCGATGGCTTGCGGCGAACGCGGGCAGGTTGTCGCCGAAGTTCGCCCAGCCGCTGACCCCGGGGCCGGAACCGTGAACGAGGATCACCGGCGATCCATCACCGGCCTCGTGGTAGTGAAGCTCACCGTGGGGTGTCGCGAGCGTGCGACTCGTCGATCCCGCGCTCAGTTCGGTCTGCTCGGTCTGGGTCATCGGTGTCCTTCCTCGCAGCCGCTCAGCGGTCTCGCGAAGCGGTTCTAGCCGACCACGACTCGCATCGATCGGGGACCCGCCCACTCAGTGGAACAGCGCGTGGCCCGCCGCCCCGGGGAACCACCCGTCCGTGGTGCGCCACCCACGTCGGATCAGAGTTGGTCGCCCGCAGCGGATGCCTGGGGCGTGGTCGACATCGCCGACGACGGCAAAGCGGTCTGGTGCAAGCTCGCCCTTCGCCGATGAGCCGCTTGTTGCGCGTTCGCGCCGCACGCAGCGGCAAGATCGCGCGACGAACAAGCCGCGGGCGGCGCGAGCGACTCGCGCTCAGGCGGGTGCGGGGTCTGCCGTACGTGGCGGAACGAGCCGATAGCCGGCGCGTTGCTCGGTGACGAGCACCGGCCGCTCGGGGCCTTCGCCGAGCAGCTTGCGCACCTTCGAGACCGCCGTGCGCAAGTTGTAGACCTGATCGTTGCGCGCATCGAAGCCGTACAGCGCGCGGATCAGCGTCGGTTGGGACATAAGCCGACCCTCGTTGCGCACGAGCACGACCAGCAGGTCGAACTGCTTCGGAAAGAACTCGACGATCTCTCCTC
>JBKJKR010000290.1:0-7647 GCA_046597135.1 Acidimicrobiales bacterium
GTCGCCGCATCAACGATGCGGGCGCCGACGAGCTCGCCCGCCGCGTGCTCTGCCTCATCCCGGAAGGCCGTGGCGTCTTCCCGAACCTCACGGTGCGCGAGAACCTGTGGATGATGACCCAGGCGGGCAAGAAGCTCGCCCACGTCGAAGAAGTCGCGTACACGCGCTTCCCGCGCCTCGGCGAACGCCGCAAGCAGCTCGCCGGCACGATGTCGGGCGGCGAGCAGCAGATGCTGTCCATGGCCCGGGCGCTCAGCGTCGACCCGGCCGTGCTCCTGCTCGACGAGCTCTCGATGGGGCTGGCGCCCCTCATCGTGCAGGAGCTGTACGAGATCGTGGCCCAGGTGGCCAAAGAAGGTGTCTCGATCCTCGTGGTCGAGCAGTTCGCCCGTGCGGTCCTCGGTTTCGCGGACTGGGCGGCGATCATGCTGCACGGTCGGGTGACCAAGGTGGGTCGCCCGGCCGAGCTCGAAGAAGAGTTGTCCTCCGCTTACCTAGGTGCGTGACATGAGTGAGACCAACCGCGTCGACCAGTTCAAGGCTGACATGGCCGAGATGAAGCTCAAGACGGGTGGCGCGTCGAAGGACGGCCCGTTGCAGATCGTGGGTGTCGTGCTCATGGTGGCGGGCATCGTCGTGTCGTTCATCGCGTACCGGGCGTCGCTGAACGTCACGATCTCGAAGACCGGCTCCAACGCCGACCTGCTCGACGCGAACAGCTACACGAACCTGGCGATCACCGGCGTCGGCATCACCATCGCCGGCGCGGCGCTGTACCTGCGCTGTGCGCTGGCCAAGTTCCTCCGCTTCTGGCTGCTGCGCCAGATCATGGAGAACCGGGCCCAGCTCGACGAGATCGTGGGCGCGATCAAGCAGCGGTGATCGCTGCTTTGGGTATTGATAAATACTGAAAGCACATGAAATGATGTCTAGGTGCCCGCCGAACCGTCATCCACGCCCGTTGCGCCGGACCGATCGGCGGCCGGCGTGGCCGAGTTCGCGGAGGCCGTCGACCTCGTGCGTGGCCGGCTCGCCGCGCTGGCCGATGCCCGGTTCCGCGACGGCGCACTGACCGACGGCTGGCAGGGTGGGCACCGCGTCCGCTACGAGGACGCTCGTGCCGAGACCGATCGGCTTGCCCGGCGCCTCGAGGACACCCTGGCCCGCCTCGCGCTGGTGAGCAGGCGCGCGCTCGACGAGGGCGGCCGATGAGCGCGGTCGCCGGGAGTCCGGCACACCTGACCGAGCTGAGTGGGCGCGTCCGTGCCCAGTCCATGGCCCATGGCGATCTGCGCAACGCGTTGCGGCGCACGCTGTCGGACCTGGCGTTGACGCCCGCCACGGCGCTTCTCGCGTCGGAGACCGCCGGGGCGATCGAGGACCTCGGTGGTCTGGCCCGCTCGTTCGAGGATCTTGCGTCGTTCGTCTTCGGCGTGGCCGAGGCGCTCGACGCCGCGGACGTGACCTTGCTCGGCATCGAGAACGGGTGGATCGCCAACGGCGCGGCACCGACTCGCCGCTACCTGCCCGGCTCGGGCGCGGGCAACCGGTGGCAGGGGCAGGCCGCACGACGCAGCTACCACCAGACCGGCGCATCGCCCTTGGGGGTGCTCGTCCACGACCGGGTGACCACCGGGCGCGGATCGGTCCGGGACAGCTGGGTCACCAAGCAGACCGTCGTGGCCGACTTCGCGCACACGACGCAGCTTGCCGGCGGCGGCGCGACCGCACGTCTCGGGGGTCCGAACGCGCATCTCGACGGCGCGGCACATGCGGGCGTCCGCCTGCAGACCCGTGGTGGGGTGACCCTCCGAGAGGGCAAGGCCAGTGCGTCGATCGGCGGACGGGTCGAGGTCGGCGTATCGGCGGCGGCCGCGGTCGCGGTGGGGAGCCAGGTGCTCGGCGCAGGAGGCGCGACCCGCGTGTTCGCGGGCGCGATGGCCGAGGGTGATGTGTCGCTCTCCGCGTCCTTCTCTGAGGTCGAGGTCGAAATGGGCGGTCGAGCCCTCGTCGGCGCCGAGTTCGAGGTGGAAGGCGAGGTCACGTTGCTCGGTGCATCGATGCGCCCGCACGCCGGGGTCATCGTGGGTGCCGGGGCCGAGGTCGATATCAGAGGATCGCTCGGCTTCGAAAAGGTCGGCTTCCGGTTCGACGTCGGCGTGGCATTGGGCCTGGGGGTCAGCACCGGTGTCGACCTCAGCTTCAACCCGAAAGCCGTGGTGGGTGGTGCGGTCGCGGGCGCCGAGGCCGCGGGCAAAGCGGCGAAGAACTTCGGTCGCGCCGTGGGCGGCCTGTTCTGATGTGGGTGGTCCTCGACGACGACGGACTGCGCCGGTTCGTGATGCCCGTGCCGGACGCGTGGCGCGCGTTCGACGCCGACGGGCTGCTCGCGCTGTTGCGTCCCGACGTCGACGCCGGCTGGTTCCGCACGAACCTCACGGTGAGCAGTGATCTGGTGCCCGTCGACTCGGACGTCGATTCGGTGATGGCCGTGTGCGAAGCGCGGGTGGCCGAGACCTACGACGCGGTCGAGGTGCGGGGGTCACACGAGGGGCGCTGTGGCGATGCGCCCGCGCTGGTGCACCTCCGTGCGTTCGACACGCGCGCCGACGCGCTGCGGCTCTCGCAGGTGCACGCGGTGATCGACGCCGGGCCGGAGCGCGCTGAAGGGTCGGAGCCCGGGGGGCGAGTGATGTATCAGGTCATCGCCACGTGCCTGGCCGACGATGCCGCGCGGTTCCAGGATGCGTTCGCGTCGATGATCGGCGGGTGCTGCGTGACGATGTCACCAGCGGGGGAGCGAACCCAGGAACTCGAGTAGTGCGGCGTTGACCTCGTCGGGGCGCTCCTGTTGCACCCAGTGCCCGCTGCCGGCGATCCACACCTGTCGCAACTGGGGCACGGCGACGCGGGTGGCGTCGACCGACTCGCGGGTCTGGCCGAAGATCGAGTCGCGTTCGGCGCCGATGAACAGTGCCGGCTGCTCGACCCGCCGACCCACGAACGCCGCGAGCAGCGCGGCGTTGGCGTCGATGTTGCGGTACCAGTTGATGCCACCGCGGAACGTGCCTCGGCACTCGAACTCCGCGGTGAACACGTCGAGGTCGTGTTCGCTCAGCCACGGCAGCGGTCCGGGCGCGTCGACGAGCACGCCGCTCATGTCGGTCGCGGTGGTGTCGAAGAAGCGGTACTGATCGCGCGGGATGTCACCCGACAGCGAGTACAAGAACCTGCCCATCGTGGCCCGGATGTCGGCGTCGAGCTCGGCTTCGGCCACGCCGGGTTCCTGGAAGTGCAGCACGTACAGGAAGCCGCCGCCGACCGCGGTGCGCATCGATGCGGTGGGCGCCCCGGTGTAGGGGTGGTACCCGCTCCAGTGCACCGAGAGGGCGCTCATGGCGACGAACCGGTCGGGCCGCAGCGCCGCCGCGTTCCACGCGACCGGCGCGCCCCAGTCGTGGCCGACCACGACCGCGTGTTCGATGCCCGACGCGTCGAGCAGGCCCACGAGGTCGCCCACCAGGTGCAGCTGTGTATAGGCGCCGATGTCGTCGGGCATATCGGTCTGGCCGTAACCGCGTTGGTCGGGTGCGATCACGCGATAGCCCGCCTCGCCGAGCGCACGGAGCTGATGGCGCCACGAGTACCAGCTCTCGGGGAAGCCGTGGCACAGCACCACGGCCGGCCCATCGGCGGGCCCCGCTTCCGCGACGTGCATGCGGATGCCGTTGGTGTCGACGAAGCGGCCGCGGACGAAGTCGAGGCCGTGAGCGGTGGGTGAGGAGTCGGGCATGGCGGCATTCTTGCTCGCGTACGATCGAGCCCGCATGAAACGGATCGTCATCGTCATTGCCATGGGCGCCGAGGCCGCGCCGGTGCTCGAACGCCTCGGCGCGGTCGCGCAGCCTTCACCGCCCGCGCTGCCGTTCGGCTGGTACCGCGCCGAGCGTGGAGGCTGCGAGGTGATCGTCGCGGTGAACGGCCGCGACCCGCGCCACGGGGTCGACAAGATCGGCACGCAACCCGCGGCGCTCAACACCTACCTGGTGCTCGAGCAGCAGCGGCCCGATCTCGTGATCACTGCGGGCACCGCCGGTGGATGGGCGCGGGCGGGCGGCAACATCGGCGACGTGTACGTGAGCGAACGTCACTTCGTGTACCACGATCGGCGCATCGCCATACCGGGCTACGACGACTACGGCGTGGGCAGCTATCCGGCAGTGCGCGCCGACGCGCTCGCTCGGGCCCTGGGCCTGCGCGAAGGCATCGTCACCACCGGCAACTCGCTCGACGAGACCGACGACGACCGGCGCATGATCGCGGCGAGCGGTGCGTCGGTGAAGGACATGGAGGCCGCCGCCGTGGCCTGGGTGGCCGAGCTGCTCGGGGTGCCGGTGCTCGCGGTGAAGGCAATAACCGATCTCGTCGATTCGCACGCCGGCACCGTCGAACAGTTCGAGGCGAACCTGGCCATGGCCTCGCACCGTTTGTGCGAGGCCATAATGGCCGTGATCGACTGGTGCGCGCCACGTTCGGTGGCCGACCTGGGGGGTCCTTCGTGAAGCTCGGCATGTTCATCAGCGATACGAGTCCGTCGAAGGCCGGCATCGATGACCTCGTCGAGCGCGCGCAATGGGCCGAGTCGGCGGGGCTCGCGAGCGGGTGGGTGCCGTACGTGCCCTGGAGCCTCGACGCCATGGTGGCGCTCACCATCGCGGGCCGCGAGACCTCGCGCATCGAGCTCGGCACCGCAGTGGTGCCCACCTACCCGTTCCATCCCCAGGCCATGGCCCGCAGCGCGCTGTCGACCAACGCGGCGGTCGGCGGCCGGCTGACCCTCGGCATAGGTCCATCGCATCCGTCGGTCATCGAGAACATGTACGGGTACTCCTACGAACGAGCGGGCGTGCACACGCGCGAGTACGTGGAAGCGCTGCACAGCGCGTTCGCCGGCACCGGTCGCGCCGAGGCCCACGGCGAGTTCTACGACTTCACGTCGATCTTCTCCGTCCCCGATGCGCCGGCGAAGCCGCCTGGGCTGTTGGTCGCGGCCTTGGCGCCGTACATGCTGCGCCTCGCCGGCGAGCGCGCCGACGGCACCATCTTGTGGTTGACCGACGAGCAGGCGCTCGAGACGCATGTGCTGCCCCGCATCACCGCGGCGGCGGCAGCCGCCTGGCGACCTTCGCCCCGTGTGGTCGTCGGCATGCCGCTCGCCATCTGTGACGACGTCGACGACGGTCGCGAGAACGCGGCGCGCATCTTCTCGATGTACACGCAGATCCCCACGTACAGCCGCATCCTCGGGCGTGGTGCCGATTCGCGTCCCGAGCACGTGCTGTTCGTCGGCGACGAGGGCACGGTCAGCGCGCGGTTGAAGCGCTACGCCGAGCTGGGTGCCACCGACGTGATGATGGCGCCCTTCGCCTGGGGTGCGGACAAGGACAAGATCTTCGCTCGCACACGGGAGTACCTCGCGTCGATCGTGGAGGAGGCAGCAACATGGTGAGCACGACGTTCGCCTCGGCCACGCACATCGACGCGTCCCCGGCCGCGGTGTGGGACGTGATGACCGATCACGTGCGCTACGCCCGATGGGGCAGCGCGAAGACCGTCACGATCGAGCGCAAGGGCACGCCGTCGCCCAACGGGCTCGGCGCGATCCGTTGCTTCCACGCCGGGCCCATGAAGGTGCGCGAGGAGGTCACCGCGTGGGAACCGCCCACCCGCATGGCCTACCGCCTGAACTCGAAGCAGATGACCCGCACCTACACGAGCGAGATGGTGCTGCGCGAGGACGGCGGGGGAACGGTGCTCGAGTGGTCCTCCACGTTCGAGCCGCGCATCCCCGGCACGGCCGCACTCGTGCGCCGCATCTACGAGCGCGCGGTGGCCCGCTTCGCGGCCGGCATCAAAGCCGAGGCAGAGTTGACGGCGTGACGAACCGCGATCTCGAGCACGAACTCGCCGAGGAGCTGCGCGGTCTGCTGCTGCAGTTTCACCGTTGCGAATCCGACGAGCACACGTTGCGCAACGCGATCGATTCGGTGCGGCGGGTCCGCGCCGGCCTCGGTGAACAGCCGCGCGCCCGGTGGTTCGACGCGATCGGTGACGACGGGCGGGCCCACCTGCACGACCTGAACTTCAACGATCGCTCGCTGTTCCGCGGGCGCTCGAACGCGCTCGCGTCGGGGCTCGAGGCGCGCGTCGTCGATCTCGAGGACGGCCGTCGCGGTGTCGAAGCGCGTGTCACGTGCAACCAGCTCTACGAGGGTCCACCGCACGGCGTGCACGGCGGGTACGTGGCCGGGTTGTTCGACGATGTCCTCGGCGGCACCATCCGCCTGGTCGACGGGCCGAGCGCGGTCACGGGAACGCTCGAGGTCAAGTATCGCAAGCTGACGCCGCTCGACACCGAACTCCACTTCGTGGCGTGGGTGAACCACACGAGCGGCCGGCGCATCCATTCGAAGGCCACCTGCCACGCGAACGGTGTGCTCACCGCCGAGGCCGAAGCGTTGTTCATCCGCGTCGACATGCGGGCCCTCGCCGACCAGAAGACCGACTACAAGCCGCGCGGGTAGTGTCGCCGCCCATGATCATCATCGCAGGCACCATCTCGTTCGACCCGGCCAACCTCGCAGCATTCGAAACCGGCTTCGACGCCATGCAGGCCGAGACGCTGAAGGAATCGGGCTGCGAGGGCTACGAGATCTTCCGCTCACGCCACGACACCGGCACCGTGCACATCTTCGAGAAGTGGGCCAGCGAGGACGCGTTGGCCGCGCACATGGTGAGCCCCCACATGGCGGCGTTCGGCGGCCTGATGGGCAGCGTCGGCATCACCGGCGTCGACATCAAGAAGTACTCGGGCGCCACCGAGGGTCCCTTGCGGTGACGGTGCCCGCGCGAGGGCCCTTCGTCGGGCGCCTCGAGAACAAGGTGGCCGTCATCACCGGCGCGGCGTCGGGCATCGGCCGGGCCACCATGGTCAAGCTCGTGGCCGAAGGGGCCGTGGTCGTCTGCGCCGACATCGACGACGAGCGCGGTCGTGCCGCGGTGGCCGAGGTGGGCGACGCGGCACGGTTCATCCACTGCGACGTCGGCGAGCTCGCCCAGGTCGAGGCCGCAGTCGCGTTCGCGGTCGCCGAGTTCGGTGGGCTCGACATCATCCACAACAACGCCGTGTGGAGCGGTGGCGGTCCGGTGCACACCATCAGCCCGGAGGACTGGGACAAGTCGATGCGCGTCATGCTCACCGGCGTGTTCTACGGCTGCCGCGCGTCGCTGCCCGAGCTCGTGAAGCGGGGCGGCGGATCCATCGTGAACACCGCCTCGGTCGAGGCGTTCGGTGGCGAGATGTACGCGTCGCCGTACACCACCGCCAAGGCCGGCGTCGTGAACTTCACCCGCAACGTGGCCATCGAGTACGGCCGGCTCGGTGTGCGCGCCAATGCCATCTGCCCGGGCAACATCGAGACGCCGTTGTTCGAACGGTTCCTCGACGCGGCGCCGAACTCCCGGGAGCAGGTGGCCGAGCTCTCGGCCATCGGGCGCATCATCCGCCCCGACGAGATCGCCAACGTGGTCGCGTTCTTGTGCAGCGACGAAGCGTCGGCCATCACGGGCGCGGCACTTGTGATCGAC
>JBKJKR010000380.1:0-2994 GCA_046597135.1 Acidimicrobiales bacterium
CGCGAGGGCGTGACCGTACCCGCGACGTCAGCTGCAGCCGGAGGTGCTGCCGCACTCGACGCAGACGAAACAGCTGCCCGCCCGTTGCATCTGGATGCCGCAGCTCATGCACAAGGGCGCGTCGCTCGTGCGCACCCGCGGCGGCTGGTAGGCCGGCATGACCTGTCCGGCGCGCTCCTCGAGGCCGTGCTCCGCGTGGTCGACGACCGGCGATCCCGCGACCGGCTCGTCGTCGAGGTCCCACGTCTGTTGCCCTGCGTCGCGCGGTACGCCCGACGGCGGGTCGGGGGTGATGTCGAGACCTTGCCGACTCTCGGTGGTGGCCTCCTCGACACCGGGCAGCGTGGGCTGGGTCCGCTCGCCGGTGGTGAGGATGTTGAGGTCGCGCCGCTCGGCCGGGGACAGGTACTCGATGGCCAGGCGACGGAACAAGTAGTCGATGAGGCTCGTCGAGATGCGGATGTCGGGGTCGTCGGTCATGCCGGCGGGTTCGAAGCGCATGCCCACGAACGCGGCCACGAACGAACGCAACGGCACGCCGTACTGCAGACCGTGGCTGAGCGAGATGGCGAACGCGTCCATGATGCCCGCGAGGGTGGAGCCCTGCTTCGACACACGGACGAAGATCTCGCCGGGGCGGCCGTCGGCGTACTCCCCCACGGTGACGTAACCCTTGCAGTCGGCCACTCGGAACTCGAAGGTGCGCGACGACCGCGAACGCGGCAAGCGCTCGCGCACCGGCTGGGGCACGATGCGCTCGATGACCCGCTCGACGATCTGTTGCTGCAAGGGCTGGCCGCCGGGCTGCCCTCCGAGCGCCGCGGGCAGCACCGCGTCGGGCTGGATCACGACGGCCGGTGCCACTGCCGCGAGGTCGACGGTGGTGGCCGCCTTGGTGGTCTTGGTGACCGACAACGGCTGGCCGACCTTGCAGTTGTCGCGGTAGATGGCGACGCACTTGAGGCCGAGCTTCCACGCCTCGATGTGCAACAGCTCGACCTCTTCGACCGTGGCCTCTTCGGGCAGGTTGCACGTCTTCGAGATGGAGCCGCTGATGAACGGCTGCGCCGCGGCGAGCATCTTCACGTGGCCCAGGTAGTGGATGACGTTGTCGCCCATGGAGCATGCGAACACCGCGAGGTGCTCGGACCGCAGGTGCGGTGCGCCGATGACCGACTTGTGCTCGGCGATGTGGGCGATGATCGCGTCGATCTGCGAGGTCTCGTAGCCGAGCCGACGCAGCGCCCGCGGCACCGTTTGGTTGACGATGGACATCGAGCCGCCACCGACCAGCTTCTTGGTCTTGACCAAGCCGAGATCGGGCTCGACCCCCGTGGTGTCGGCGTCGAGCACGAAGCTGATGGTTCCGGTGGGCGCGAGCACCGTGGCCTGCGAGTTGCGCACGCCGGTGACCGGCGCGAGCTCGCACACCTCGTCCCACGCGCACTGCGCAGCGCCGAGCAGCTCGGCGCCGACCAGCTCCTCGTCGATCTGAGCCGCCGCCTCGCGGTGCATGTTCAGCACGCGCAACAGGTGCTCGCGATTGGGCAGGTAGCCCGCGAAGGGACCCATGCGTGACGCGATGCGGGCGGAGGTGAGGTACGCCTGCCCGGTCATGAGCGCAGTGAGCGCACCGGCGAGGGCGCGGCCTTCGTCAGAGTCGTAGGGCAGACCGAGCGCCATGAGCAACGCGCCGAGGTTGGTGTAGCCGAGGCCGATCTGGCGGTACGCCCGGGTGATCTCGCCGATCTTGTCGGTCGGGTAGTCGGAGTTGCCGACGAGGATCTCCTGCGCCGTGAACGTGACCTCGACCGCGGCGCGGAACGCCTCGATGTCGAACCCGTCGACGCCTTCACCTTCGTCGTGCAGGAACCGCAGGAGGTTGAGACTGGCGAGATTACAGGCTGAGTTGTCGAGACTAAAAAATTCACTACAAGGGTTACTTGCGGTGATTCGGCCGCTCTCGGGGACCGTGTGCCAGCGGTTGATGGTGGTGTCGAACTGGATGCCCGGATCGGCGCACTCCCACGCGGCTTCGCTGACCTGACGGAACAGGTCGCGGGCCTTCATGGTGCGCAGCACCGTGCCGCTCAGCCGGCCGACGAGTTGCCAGTCGCCGTCGTCGAGCACCGCCTGCATGAACTCATCGGTGAGCCGGACCGAGTTGTTCGCGTTCTGGTACTGGATCGAGAACGAGTCCTTGCCGTCGAGGTCCATGTCGAAGCCGGCATCACGGAGCACGCGGGCCTTGCGCTCTTCGACCGCCTTGCACCACACGAACTCTTCGATGTCGGGATGGTCGGCGTCGAGCACCACCATCTTGGCGGCTCGACGGGTCTTGCCGCCGGACTTGATGGTGCCGGCCGAGGCGTCGGCACCGCGCATGAAGCTCACGGGGCCGCTGGCCGTGCCCCCGCCCGCCAGCAGCTCGCTGGAGCCGCGGATGTTGCTCAGGTTCACGCCGGCGCCCGAACCTCCCTTGAAGATGCGACCCTCCTCGACGTACCAGTTGAGGATGGCGTCCATGCGGTCGTCGACCGCGAGGATGAAACAGGCGCTCGATTGGTTCGGCACGCCGGGCACCCCGATGTTGAACCAGACCGGCGAGTTGAAGGCCACCCGCTGGGTGATCATCAAGAACTTGAGCTCGTCCCGGAAGATCGCCACCTCGCGACCGTCGGCGAAGTAGCCGTCGCGCTGGCCCCACGCCGCGATGGTGTCGACGATGCGGTCGACCACCTGACGCAGCGACCACTCGCGGTCGGGCGCACCCACGGTGCCGCGAAAGTACTTCTGGGTGAGGATGTTCGTCGCGTTGACCGACCACGTGGCCGGAACCTCGACGCCGAGCTGCTCGAAGGTGGCCGCGCCGGTACGCCAGTCGATGATGCGTGCGTCGCGCCGTTCCCACTCGACCAGGTCGTAGGGGTGCACCCCCTCGGTGGTGAACATGCGACGAATGCCGATCACGGCGTGCTCAGGCGCCAAGGCCAT
>JBKJKR010000401.1:0-4085 GCA_046597135.1 Acidimicrobiales bacterium
CGTGCGGCTGACCACCGCCGACGGGCACGAGATCACCGTGCTGGTGATCGGCCCCGGCTCGAGCTTCGGCGAGCTGGCATTGCTCGACGAACGACGGGCCCGCAGCGCGTCGGTGATCGCGCTCGACTCGGTCGAGGTGCTGCGGATCGAACGCCGGGAGTTCGTCGAGCCTTGCCGGGGCGCCGTGCGCGTCGACGACCTGCCCCGCCTGCGCGACCTCGCTCGCTGAACGCACGGTGTGCGCGCCTCGCGGCACAAATCTCGGGAAGTGTCGCCGTGCCGACCGACAGCGGGCGCTCGAAGGCCGATGATCCCCGGGTAGTCGAAGGAGCACTCCCATGGTCACCGCACTCGAAACCCCCATCTTCGAAGGACTCAGCCGCCGCGAACGCGCGGTCGCCAAGCGCCTCGGCACCACTGCCGTCCTGCTCGACGGCCGCGAGGTCGCGACCCAGGGCGACCCTGGTCGCCAGTTCGGCGTGGTGCTGTCGGGTCAGCTGCGGGTCATGCGCGACGGCCGCGAGGTCACCCGCCTGCGCGAGGGCGACATCTTCGGCGAGATCTCCCTGCTGGCCGGTCCCCGGGCCCGCCAGACGGCCACGGTGGAGGCCGTGGGCACCACCGAGGTGCTCATCCTCTCCCGGTCCGAGTTCCAGGAGATGTGCGATCTCGTGCCGTCGTTCGCGGCGCGGGTGCAGCTCATCGGCCTGCGCCGCCTGGCCCGATCGGCCGCCTGAGCAATCCACTACCGTGACCCCCGACACGAGGGGGCACGATGACCGATCTGCAGCACGACCTACCCGACGGGATGGTCGAATGGGTCGCCGAGGTCGGCGGGGGCGAGGTCACGTGCCTCGAACGGCACGTCGCGCGGCGCGAAGCCTGGGTGGTCGACGTCACCCGTCCTGACGGTTCGGTGCTGCCCTGCTTCCTGCGGCTCGAGCGCGAACCGGTGGGGCTCGACTCCGCCACGTCGCTGCTCAAGGAAACGAAGATCATCGAGGCGCTCGGGTCGACCTCGGTGCCGGTGCCGGCGGTGCACGGCCGCAACGACGAGCTCAGCTGCACGCTGTTCGAACGGGTGCGGGGTCGTTCCGACATCGACAAGCTCACCGACAAGCGCCAACAGCGCGCGGTCATGGAGGACTTCATCCGCGTCATGGCGCGGATGCACACCCTCGACATCGACGAGCTCGGGTTGGCGCCTTACCTGGCCCACGTTCCGACCACAGCACGCGAGGCGGCCCTCAACGAGGTCGATCTCGCGCTGAAGCAATGGGAAGAGTTCCTCGCGGGCTACACCGATCCGCTCATCACCTACGCCGTCGACTGGTTGCGCCGCAACGCACCCTCCACCGTCGACCGCATCTCGCTCGTCCAGGGCGACACCGGGCCGGTGAACTTCATGTTCGACGGCGACGAGGTGAGCGCGGTGATCGACCTCGAGTGGGGGCACTACGCGGATCCGCTCGAGGACCTCGGCAACTTCTGCGTGCGCGAGTTCTGGAACCCGTCGGGCGGGCTCGATGGCCTGTTCCACCTGTACGAGCAGGAGTCGGGCATCACGTACTCCAAGTTCGCGGCGCAGTACTACCGGGTGCAGCAGAACGTGCGCGGCATGATCCCCATCCACGCCGTCACCGTGCACGCACACCCGCGCGAATCGGTCGCCTGGTTTCTCTGCTACCGCTACGTCGGTGATCGCGCTACCTGCGAGTCCATCGCCGAAGCCGCCGGCATCACGGTCGAGCGCCCCGAGATGCCGGCCGAAGTAGGCGAGAAGGACATCCTCGCCGAAGCCGCCGTGTACACGGTCGAGCACGACGTCGAGCCGCACCTCACGAACCTGTTCGCGAAGTCGCGGGCCAACGACGTGATGGTGCTCGTGAAGGTCATGGACCGCAAACGGCGCTTCGGCGCGGCGCTCGCCGAGATCGAGTGCAACGAGCTGGGTGCGCTGCTGGGCACCCGACCGGCCGACGTCGGCTCCGGCTTCGTGGCGCTCGACCAGGCCATTCGCGGAGGCTCGCTCGACGATGCGGCGGTCATCACGTACCTCACCCGTCGGGCCTATCGCGACGAGTGGCTCTACGCCCCGGCAGTTGCGCTCTATCCGGAGCGCGTGTGGGCGAAGCTCGACGAGTGATCGGTGCCGGGTCGTGTTCTGGTATCTGATCAGATACCATTCGGTCATGGACGCGCCCACCCTCCTCCGCTCGGCCCGCCGCGAGGCGCAGTTGACCCTGCGCGAGCTGGCTGAACGAGCGGGAACGTCGCACGCCACCCTGTCGGCATACGAGCACGCGGCCAAGACACCGAACGTCGACACGTTGTCCCGCGTGCTCCGCGCCGCGGGATACGTGCTCGACGGCGCGCTCACCCGCCGCATCACGGCCGACCCGCGCACTGGGCTCGCCCGTGGCGACGAGCTCGCCGCGGTGCTCGAACTGGCCGCCCAGTTCCCGGCCCGCCACGACCCGCTGCTGCGGGCACCCGTGTTCGGGCGAGTGTGATGGCGGGCGCGCCTGACCTCCGGCGCATGACCCCGCTCGTCGACCGCATCGTGGCGATCCACCGGTCACTCACCACCGCGGGCGTTCCGCACGCGTTCGGCGGCGCGCTCGCGCTCGCCTGGTGCACCCAGCGGGCCCGGGGCACGATCGACATCGACGTCAACCTGTTCGTACCCAACGCCGACGCCCCGGCTGCGCTCGTCGCGCTCCCCCACGGCGTGGTCATCACCGACGCCGACCGCGAGCGCATCGCGGCCGACGGTCAGACCCGCCTGTGGTGGGACGACACCCCGGTCGACGTGTTCTTCAACACCACACCGTTCCACGAAGCCGCCGCGGCGCGCGCACCCACCGAGTCGTTCGGCGGGTTCGACATCCCGTTCCTCGCGTGTCGCGACCTCGCGGTGTTCAAGGCGTTCTTCAACCGCACCAAGGACTGGGCCGACCTCGAGGAGATGGCCATCGCCGGCACCCTCGACATCGAAGCGGTGCTCGGTGTGCTCGTGCGCTACCTCGGCGGCGACGACGAACGCGTCGCCCGCCTCCGCGCGCTCGCCGTCAATCAGTGAGGGGCACGAGCTCGGCGTAGTCGAAGAAGGCGCGCAACGACTGGAAGCGGGTGCCGTCCTCGGTGAGCACGATGTGGTCGATGATGCGCGGGATGGTCATCATCTGCCCGCCCATGTCGGCGGTGACCTTGAAGAACGCCAGCACCTCGTGGCCGATCACGAGTGGATCGTCGGTGACCGACAGCGTGACCTTCACGTCGTTCGCGTCGAAGAACGCGCCGATCGCTTCGCGGCCCACGTTGGGCGGCGTGCCCACCGGGTCCTCCTGCACGGCATCGACGGCAAAGCAGTCGAGCCACGGCTCACGGTCATGCGCGTTCATGGCCGTGCAGTAGCGCTCGAGAAGTGCGCGCACCTCTTCTTTGGACGGCATGGTTCCCCCTGGCCGGTTTGTGGATGGATGAGTCAGGAGCCGTCGGCGCGGAACGGCGCGATGACGTGCTCGGCGAAACGGTCGAGGTGCGCGAGCGCCGATGCGAGGTCGGGCTCGAGGACGTTGTGGATCATGCGCGTCGCGCCGAGATCGTGCAAGCGCCGCGCATCGTCGAGCGTGTCGCCGAAGCCCTGCAGCTCGACCGCCCCCTCGGGGCGGCCCGCCTCGCGAGCGTGGCGTTGCACCTCGGCCCACATGGCAGGCCAGCGCTCGGGCTCGTCGTAGCCGATGTTGGTGGCCGGCAAGAACGCGTCGCCGAGGCGTCCGGCGCGCCGCAA
Organism: Acidimicrobiales bacterium; assembly: GCA_046597135.1. GTDB lineage: Bacteria > Actinomycetota > Acidimicrobiia > Acidimicrobiales > WLNW01 > WLNW01. Next base: position 3,794 of record JBKJKR010000401.1, read on the forward strand.
CGCCGGTGGGCTGTGACCGCCGACGATCACCGGGATGCCGGCCGGTTGCAACGGGTACGTCGTGAGCTTCATCGCGTCGAACGACACGAACTCGCCGTGATAGGTGGCGACGCGATCACGCCACACGGTGCGCATGACGTCGATGTACTCGTCCGTCCGCCGACCTCGCGAGGCGAAGTCGACGCCGAGCGCCGCGAACTCGTCGGCCAGCCAACCGGCACCGATGCCGATCTCGATGCGACCACGTGACAGCTGATCGGCGTCGACTTCGCCTCGCGAGGTCGGCGGACGG
>JBKJKR010000636.1:0-4640 GCA_046597135.1 Acidimicrobiales bacterium
GTGGTTCGGGGCGGATCGAGCAACATCGACATGCGTCAAGACTACCGAACAGGCATTCGTTCTCCACTGCGAAAACGCAGAAAACGCAGGGAAGATCGAGGGTCTGACGCTACTTCCAGGTGAGCTCGATGTGGGCAGATGCGAGACCGTTCACGAACGCGTTCGGCATGTCGACGGGGGTGGTGCCGGGGGCGATGCGGATGGACTCGACGCCGCGGCGCAGCTCCTCGAAGAAGACCTTGATCTCGAGGCGGACCAACGACGCGCCAAGGCAGAAGTGGGTGCCGAAGCCGAACGAGATGTGGTTGTTCGGGGTGCGTGTGATGTCGAACCGGTCGCCGTCGACGAAGTGGGCCTCGTCGCGGTTGGCCGACGGGTAGATGAACACCACTTGCTGGCCGGCGCGGATGGTCTGACCACCGATGTCGTAGTCGCGGTTCGCCACTCGGCACATGTTGTGGACGGGCGTGACGTATCGGATGAGCTCTTCGACCGCGACGTCGATGTCGGCCCCGGCCTGGAGCGCCGCCCACTGCTCGGGGTTGTCGATGAAGTTGAGGATGCTGCGACCGATGACCGTGCGCGTGGTCTCGGCACCGCCGTCGAGCACCAGCAGGCAATCGGAGCCGACCTCCTCGATCGTGAGCGGCCGGCCGTTCACTTCGGCGGTGGTCCACACCGTCATCACGTCGTCCATCGGGCACTGCTTCTTCTCTTCGAACAGCGTGGCCGCGTCCATGAAGAACTGCACGGCGGCCGTGACGCCGGCGTCGTCCATGTAACGCGGGCCTCCACCGAGCTGGATGGTGGTCTCGGAGTAGTGCTTGAGGTCGGGCCACTTGTCGTCGGGGAAGCCCAGCAGCTTGCCGATCATCATGGCGGGCAGCGGTGCTGCGAGCTCCTCGACCACCTCGACCGCGCCGAGGTTGGCCTGCGCAGCGTCGAGCAGCCGCGTCACCTTGGCGCGAACGTCGTCCTCCCATGCGCTGACCGCACGCGGGGTGAAGCGACGCGAGATGAGGTTGCGCCGCTTGTTGTGCAGGGGGTCGTCGAGGCCGATGATCGCATCGTCGGCGGGAAGGTTCGGCCGGTAGCCGCCCTTGGTCTTGTCGGACGAGATGAAGACGTCCTTGCGCTTCTCGATCTCGACCACGTCGTCGTAGCGGAAGATGCCCCACAGCTCGTTCGTGGTGTCCCAGTACACGGGGGCGTTCGCCCGGGCCCACCGATACGTGGCCGGGGCGTCGTCGAGGTAGAAGCGGCCATCGAGCAGGTCGAGATCACGGTCGGTCGTGCGCATGGCGCAAACCTAATCGGCGTGCCGAGCATCACATGTGCCGACCGCAGGCGCGAGTTCGTAATCGAACCGTCATGTGATTGACTGTTTACCGCGCGTGCGATGACCGAAGGAATGATCCATGCCCGTCGCAGTCCCTCGTAGGCGTCATCGTCTCGCCGCGCTCAGCGCCGCCGCAGCCCTCGTCGTCTCCTGTCTGGTCGCAGTGATCATGCCGACCACGGCCTCGGCGCTGCCGCCGGTGTACGTGGTGGCCCCCAACGGCAACGACGGCGGCCCCGGCACCGAGGCGCAGCCCTGGCGCTCGCTCAACACCGCCCTCGGTCGCCTGCAACCGGGTTCGATCCTGCTGGTTCGCGGCGGCGAGTACACCGGACCGTTCTTCGTCAGCAACAAGCAGGCAACGGCCGCCGCGCCGATCCTCGTCGCCTCGTACCCGAACGAGCGACCGGTGCTCCACGCGGGCGAGTGGCAGGGCCTGTCCGTTCAGAACTCGTCGCATGTGATCGTGCGCGGCTTCGAGGTCGTGGGTCGCTCCGGCTCGGCGCGAGGGCGCGACTCGGGGCTCGAGAGCGTGAGATCGCACCACGTGAAGTTCGAAGGCAACGTCATCCGTGACTTCGGCGGTGGCGGCATCAACGTCATCCACTCGAACCACGTCTCCGTCGACTTCAACCACATCTACAACACGTCGTTGTGGGCCGAGAACCAGATGTCGGCCATCTCGCTGTGGCAGATGAGCAACATCGGTGGCGGCAACAACGCCGACGGGTACAGCAACTACATCCGCAACAACTTCGTGCACCACAACGAGAACCGCGTCGGCGCCCGCACCGACGGCAACTGCATCATCCTCGACTCGAACGATGACGTCGGCTACAGCGCGGCCACCATGATCTCCGACAACATGTGCTGGGCCAACGGCGGCCGAGGCATCCACGTGTTCCGGGCCTCGAACGCCTCGGTCATCAACAACACGCTCATCGGCAACCTCCGTAACGTGTCGTCGTCCGAGGGTGAGCTGTCGGCGCTCTACGCGAACAACGTGCTGTTCCGCAACAACCTCGTGCAGCCCGGCCGGGGAGGCTGGTCGAACCACGTCTACCAAGCCGGCAACGTGCGTTTCGACCACAACGCCTACGTCGACGGCCGCGCCGAGATCATGGGTACGAACGACATCCTGGTACCCGGACTGCCGTTGGCGTTCGGCTTCCTCCCGCCGCCCGACAGCCCGTTGGCCAACGGTGGCAACCCGGACTACGCGCCCACGTACGACATGATCGGTAGCCCGCGTACCGGCCGCCCCGACATCGGCGCCTGGGAAGTCGGGTAGCTGCGCCGCCAGAACGCGCTGGTCAACCCGCTGCGGGCCGGTAACCCGCGTCGGCGAGCCACGCCCGGGCTCGGCCCGACAACCGGTCGTTGCGGAAGCGGTGCCATCGCGTGAACTCCTCGCCGTGGCCGCTCAGCGTGTCGCGGAAGCGACGGTGACCGCCGCGACCTTCGAGTGCATCGAGCAACTGCTCGCGCAACGCCGGCCGGTCGATCGTGACCGCGAAATCGCGCATGTCGCGCCGGGACTCGCTCGGCCCCAACCCGCGCACCAACATCCAGCGGGTCTCGTCTTCGAGGTCCGCGTCTTCGGGGCCGCCGTCCATGTCGAACAACTCGCCAGGCCAAACCTGGCCGGTCTCGAGGTCGAGGTAGCCCTCGCTGCCTTCTGACTCGTCGAGCGCGTTGCCGAGGTCCTCGAGATCAACCGGCAACGAGCGGAGCTCGCGGGTGGTGCTGTCCGGCGCCAGGGCAGCTGCGAGCTCGGCGTCACCTTCCCACCCGCGGTCGATCAGCAGCACGACCAGACGCGAGACGATTGCGGGTGCGCCGTCTGCGGTCACATGGGGCAGCAGTGCGTTGCCCGCCAGCTGAAGCCCGTCGCGCGGAAGCTCTTCGAGCACCTCGATCAGCCGGCCACCGTCGTGTGCCGCACGGACCGCATCCACCCATCGATCATGACCCATTGCGACCTCACCACCAGTCCGACTCCTGCCGCGACGCTACGCCGAGACCGCCACTGCGCACAGAACGTGCCCGCCGAAACCCCGAGGTCGCTGGCGAGAACGAGCGCGTTCAGGGCAATCGGCGCTATCCGAGTGTGAGCACTTTCCAGCCCCGTACACCACTTGAACCGCGGCGACACTGCGCGGCTCGGGCAGGCGCGCTCCGATACTCACGCGTCGGCGGCTGAGATGATTCGTTCGACGTTCGATGGGGCGAAGAAGTCGGGGACCGGAAGGGTGCCTGCCATCATGCTGACGAAGTCGGTCATCGCCTGTTGGTTGCCGTGCGATGCGGCCAACAACCTCGACAGTTCTGGCGAGGGCGGCTCAAAGGAGGCGAGGCCGCAGGTGAGTTCGTGCATCGGCGTCCTGTACTCATCGCGCATCCGCTGATACTCGCCCATCGATGTGTCGAAGGACCGTGACCCCGACAGCCACTCGCCGAGCGCGGCTGTGCACCGCTCGGCGTCGACGAAGGCGTCAGAGATTCCGAACGCTGTGACGGGATCCTTCGTGTGACCGGCATCGCCAACCAGTGCCCATCCCGGGCCGAAGGGCTGCCGAAAGAAGTTCGTCACCGCCATGCCGACGAACCGCTCCGCTTGCTGCGCCGCATGGACTCGTTCGGCGACGGTCGGCATCGCGTCGATCGACTTCATGAAGAAGGGCGCGATGTCGCGGCGGTTGGCGGTGAATGCAGGGTACGGCCAGCCGACCACGACCATCGTCAAGTCCTCATGCGTCGGATTCATCACACAGGCATGCTCGGGCCGGACATAGATCTCGCTGCCGTCCGTGGCGAGCCCGCTGAAATACGTGTAGTACTGACCAGCTAGGGCGGGCTGGACGTTGTACTCGGGCGCCTGCGTGGTCCTGGCGACGAACGAGTTGCGCCCGTCAGCACCGATCACCACACGAGCATGCTCGGTATGGGTCACACCGTCCCGACCGTGGCCGGTCAAACCCTGCACTCGATCACCGTCGAAGGCCAGCTCGGTCGCCGTGAACGCTTCTCGTACTTCGGCTCCTGCCTCCGCTGCGGCATCGACGAGGAGCTTGTCGAGCACTGTTCGGCGGGGACAGTAGGCAACCGAGACGCTGTCGGTGGGTCGAGGGGTCGCGGACAGAGCGAACGGCCCGAAGTCGAAGGTGTACTTGCCGATCGACGGACATCCGGTCGCGGCCAGACGATCGAGCAGACCCCATCGTCGAAGCGCGGCGACACCGGGCGGATGGATGAAATGCCCAGAAACCGTGTCGCTCGGAAACGTCGCCCGATCGATCAG
>JBKJKR010000040.1:0-6560 GCA_046597135.1 Acidimicrobiales bacterium
CGGTGGGCAAGCCCCGCGTCACCACCGGGTGAGCACCGCAGTGCTCAGCCGATCGTGACGACGGCTCGGCCGGCAACGGTGCCGAGCTCGACCTGTCGGTACGCATCGACCAGTTGATCGAAGGTGAACTGCTCGATGTCGATCTGGAGCTGGCCCGCCTCGGCCATGGCGATCACCTCGTGAAGATCCGCGGTCGTGCCGCCGAGTGGGATGAACAGGTCGCAGTTGTTCGGCAAGAGACCCCAGCCGACGGTGCCGGTGCCCCCGCCCGCGCCGACGATCGCGATGGCGCCGCCGGATCGGGCGCTCGTCAGGGCGAGGTCGATCGTGGCATCGACACCCACGAAGTCGAGTACCACCTCGGCACCCAGGCCACGGGTGAGGTCGCGCAACGCCGCCGACGACGCGTCGCTCGCATCGATCACCACATCGGCACCGAGCGCACGTGCGCGCGCCAGCTTCGTCGGGGACGCCTCGATGGCGATGATGCGACACGACGTGAGTCGACGGAGGTACTGCACCGCGTAGCCGCCCAGGCCGCCGACGCCGATGACCACGGCGGTGGACGCGCCGCGCAACTTCGGCGCGACGCGCCGTACGGCGTGGTACGAGGTGACACCCGAATCGGTGAGCGGCGCCGCGAGCACCGGGTCCAACGAGCTCAGTACGACGGCTTCCTGATCGGGGACGGTGACGTAGCGCGCGAGGCCGCCGTCCAGGCCCCAACCCCGCCCGGTCGAGCGCGCGATGCAGTTGTTGTCCTCGCCGCGAAGACACGGCAGGCACCGCCAGCAGCGCGGGCCGAGCGCGACCACGATCGCGCTGTCCACCGTGGTGCGGGCACCGGCCCCGGCGGCCACGACGCGCCCGGCGATCTCATGGCCCAGCGTGAACGGGACCGGATAGTCGAAGGCGCCCTCGGGTGCGTGGAGGAAGTGGACGTCGGTGTGGCACAGGCCGACCGCGGCAACTTCGACGAGCACCTCGCCGGGGCCGGGCACCGGAACCGGAACCTCCTGGACCTCCGGAGGTTGCTGCCAACCCACCAACCGAAATGCCTTCATCGTCTCCACGTCGAACCACCCCCCACCTGAGCGACCGACGAAAGGTATCGTCGATGAAGTGCAGCGTGCGTGACGGGGGTAAGCATGGCGACCGATGTGGTGGGCTCGGGACTCCCTTGGATCGACGAGATCGGCAGGGCGTTCCCACGCCACGAGTTTGCTCGGTTCCACCGGATCGCCCTGCCCCGGTTGATCGACGCACGCGCGCACCTCGTCGATGCCGACCTGCGTGACGCGGCATCGGTGGCCTTCCGCGAATCGGACGGTGCGACGTTCACGTGGACGGGCACGAACGGCTGGCGCGTCGTCGAAGGTGACGCCGCCGCCGCGACCGTCATCGAGCTCGACGAACGGACCTTCTCCGACTTCATCAACGAGCTGCTGACCGCGTCGGGCGCGGTTCGCACCGGTCGCGCCCGCGTCGTGCGCGGCGAGCTGAGCGGATGGCAGCGTTGGGAGCCGGCCGTCCAAGCGCTGTGCTCGGGCCGATCGATCTACAGCACGAACGTCCGCGAGTCGCTCGTGGATCGCAGGGGTCGACCCCTCGACCTGACCCGGTCCTTCGCAGCCGACGATCCGGCCGACGAGATCCGCTACTTCCTCGAGACTGCCGGCTATGCCCACGTCCGCGGCGTGTTCACCCCCGACGAGGTCGACCGCTACGCGGCCGAGGTCGAGCACTGCCGCTCGAACACCACACCGGGCGACCCGTTCTCGTGGTGGTCGGTCAACGCGGCGGGCGAGGAAGTGGTCACGCGCATCAACTACCTCGGGCGGTTCTCGTCGGTGCTCCAAGAGCTCTCGCACGATCCGCGCCTGGCGCACTTCGCCCGACTCGCGAACCCGACACTGCGGGTGTGCGACGATCGGCTCGACGGCCCGATGGTGTTCGTGAAGAACGCCAACGTGGTCAAGGGCAACGGCGACCTCGGCTGGCACGTCGACGACGGCATCGGCGGCCACCCGGTGATGTGCCCGTTGATCCAGGCGGGCATCCAACTCGATCGTGCCGATGCCGCGAACGGGCAGCTGCTGCTGTTGGCCGGGTCGCATCGGTATGCCAAGCACTGGGTCAGCTGGGGCGACGAAGGCGAGCTGCCGGTGGTCGCGCTCGAGACCGAACCGGGTGACCTCACCTTGCACTTCGGCGACACGATGCACACGACACCGCCGCCCACGTCCGACGACGCCGGTCGGCGCGCGCTGTACTACAAGTTCGCGGAGCCGAAGACCTTCGACTGGGTGCCCGCCGGATGCCACTACAACGACGCGCTGTTCCGCGCCGACCCCGAAGGCCGCGTCGCGAACCGGGCCACCACCTGGACCGAAGGGTCGGTCTACGGTCGCTGAAGGCGGCCGGTCACTCCGGGGGGATCGACTTCTCGAACCAATGGTGGGCGTGCGGGTTGTCGTTGTACGGATCGATGTCGCGGTAGCCGAGCCGGCGGTACATGGCGATCGCTTCGACGAGGGCTGCGTTCGTGTCGAGCACGACCCGCGTGCGACCCGACGCGCGGATCTCGTCCTCGAGCCTTGCGAGCAGACGCTTCCCGAGACCGATGCCCCGCAGCTCAGAGTCGACCCACATCCGTTTGACTTCACCCGTCCGATCGTCGAGCCAGCTGACGGCTCCGCAGCCGAACACGACATCGCCTGAGGTCGCGACCACGAACAGCCCCGAGGGTGGGTTGAAGGCCGCCGTGGCATCGTCGAGTGCCGTACCTGCGTCGAAGCCGCCGTCCAGACGGCGGTCGAGCTCGGCGAAGTAGTTCGCCATCGCGGCGCGGGCACCGGGCGACGCGGCGTCGACGGTCGAGAAGCGAACGTCGACGGTGTCGGTCACTGCGACGCTCAGAACAGGGCGACGTCGGTGAACTCGATGAGGTTGCCGGCCGGGTCCTTGCAGAACGCGGTCTTCACCGGTACGCCGAAGTCCTCGCGGGTGCGGATGTCGGAGGAGAACTCGACGCCCGATTCCTTGAGCGCGCCGATGGTGGTCTCGAACTCGTCGGTCGGGATCTGGATGGCGAAGTGGGGTGCCGTGCCCTTGAGGTCGGGCATCTCTTTGACCTCGATGATGTGGAACTGCGACGGCCCGAGGCGGAACCACGCCCCCGGGATGCCGAAGTCGGGACGCGGGATCTCGGTGAGCCCGAGCTTGGTGCCGTAGAAGTCGCGAGCGGCGGCGAGGTCGTCGGCGACGATGTTCATGTGCGAGTACGCCGCAAGGGTCTTTGCGGCCTGGGGTGCAGTCTTTGCGGCCATGGCGGGAGTGTACCCCCGGAGCCACAGCGGCTGAGGAGGCAACAGTTCTGGTGCGCGCGGTACCGTGCAGTTCGATGCGCACCGATCCCGCTTTCGTACAAGAGAAGTACATCGAAGCCGCCCGCCGGGTCGCCCTCGTCACGAGGGACCACGTCGACGAGATAGAGCGCGGGCAGAAGATTCCCGGCGAGCTCGTGACCTTGGCGAACGACGCCGAGCTGTTCCGGCTGTACGCCAAGGAGTCGGTCGGCGGCCCCGAGCTCGATCCGTTCACCACGTACCGGGTGATGGAGGAGCTGGCCAGGGCTGACGGTTCCATGGCGTGGGTCGCGATGCTGTCGACCACTCAGACGTACCTCACGGCATGGTTGCCCGACGACGTGGTCCGTGAGATGCGCGAGGTGCCGGGCGATGTCCGCCTGGCCGGCTCGACGCGACCCCTCGGCACTGCGCACGAGGTTCCGGGCGGGTTCCGGTTCAGCGGCCGCTGGGACTTCGGCAGCGGCATCGAGCACTCCACCTGGGTCACGGCCATGTGCAAGGTGCTCGATGGCGAGTACACCGGCCAGATGCGTGCCATGTTCGTGCGCCCCACCGACGTCGAGATCATTCGCGTGTGGGACGTCATGGGCATGCGCGGCACCGGCAGCAACGATTTCGTGGCCACCGATGTGTTCGTGCCGGCACGGTTCACCACGTCGTTCGGCGGCGACCTTCCCGATGCACCGCTGCTGTACCACCCGCGCCTCATGCGCATCGTCGCCCAAGCCCCGACCGCTGCGATCAACATCGGCCTCGGCCTCGGGCTGCTCGACGCGTTCAGCGAGCTCGCGAAGGGCGCGTCGACCACGAGCTCGTCAGCGGTGCTGCGCGAACGTCGGGCGGTGCAGGCGGCGTTCGCCGAGGCATCGGCCATCGTCGAATCCACCCGTGCGTTCGTGCTCGATTCCATGGCCGAGGCGTGGACCATCGTGCGCGCCGGCCAGGGCGACCCGACCGATGCCATCGCACGCACCCGCCTCGGCTTTGTCCACGCGGCGCGCGAGATGATGCGCGTCGGCGAGCTGCTCTTCACCGCAGCGGGCACCAGTGGCGTGTTCCGCTCGGTGGGCATCGAACGACGGGTGCGCGATCTGCACGTCGCCCGCCTCTTCAAGGCCTACGACGACTCGATCGCGGAGGGTGCCGGCCGCATCCTTCTCGGACTCGCCCCCGAGGGCGAAGGATGGTGAGGCCCCGATGCACGTGACACCCCTCGGGTCCACGATCGGCGCCCGGGTCGACGGTGTCGACTTCGACTCGCCACTCGACGACGCGACCTTGGACGGTTTGTCGAAGGCGCTGCTCGACCACCAGGTGCTGGTGATGCACGCCCCCGAACTTGCCCCCGCGCAACATCTCACGATCGCCGAACAGTTCGGCGAGACCGAAGTGCATGCGTTCTTCCCGAACCTCGGCGACGGGTTCGAGCGAGTGAGCGTCCTCGACTCCGAGCAGGGCAACGTCGCCAGCATGTGGCACACCGACGAGACGTTCCTGCCCGAACCGCCGCTCGGCACCTTGTTGTCGGCACGAATGATCCCCGCCGTGGGCGGCGACACGTGCTGGGTCAGCACCACTGCCGCCTACGAGGCGCTGTCGCCGAACATGAAGCGCTACCTCGAAGGCGCGATTGCCCTTCACGACCTGTCTCGCACGAGCGAGCTCGCGTACAACACCGGCAACGGAACAGCGGAGTCGTACGCGAACGCGCTGTTGTCGGCTCGTCGCTTCGAGCATCCCGTCGTGCGCACGCACCCCGAGACCGGCGCCAAGGCGCTGTTCGTGAACCCGGTCTACACGCGAGCTATCAAGGGTGTTGCGCCCGACGAGAGCCGGGCGGTGCTCGACCACTTGTACGCACACGCCACGAGCGCCCGCTTCCAGTACCGGCATCGCTGGCACTCCGGCGACCTCGTCATGTGGGACAACCGCTGCACGATGCACTGCGTCATGCGCGACTTCGTCGGTCGGCGGCTCATGCACCGCGTGTCGATCCTCGGCGACCGCCCGCGCTGAAGGCCCGTGGCTACCCGCGACGCCGTCGGTGCATGCCGACTGCGTTCGCATAGCGGTCGAGCACAGCGGCCGGGTGTTGTGCACCGGCGATCGGCGTACCGACCACGAGGAAGTCGACCCCGTTCCGCAACGCCAGCTCGGGGGAGATGATGCGCTTGTGCTCGCCGCTGAGCTCGCCCGCGTCGCGCACGCCGGTGCCGTACACGAGCAGGTGTCGGCACTCCGGATCGTCCTTGATGACCCACGCATCGGCCGCCGCACACATGACGGATTGCGCACCTGCGTCTGCCGCGACCCGCGCCCACTTGCGCACCACGTCCTCGGCCTTGGCGTCGTGCATGAGCTCGTAGTCGTCGGGGCCCCAGTTCGACGATCCGAGGAACACCACGACCTCGGTGCGGCCTTCCGCGGCGTGCACCGCAGCGACGAGGCCCTTGCGGCCCACGGCGTGATGCACGCTCACGAACTCGGGCGGGCGCATGGGCACCTTGCTGTCGCCGCACACCACTCGGATGTCGGCGGCCAGGTTGTCGGGCCGATCGTCGACGAAGCGGGCGTCGTAGAAGATCGAACGGGCGCGGTGGTTGCGCACGAACTCGAACGCGCGCCCCGGCGGCATGCGCTGCACGAGATGGCTCGAGATCTTCACGCAGCCCACGCGACCGAGCACGCTGCGGCCCAGGCGGAGGATGTCGGTCACCTCGGTCTGGTCGATCGCGAGCACCAGCTTCTCGATGACGGCGCGCTCGGGCACAGGGGGAGTCTAGGACCGGGCCCGGTCCGAGGTCCCATCCCGGGCGACGGCGCGGCCATCGGGCGAAGGGTTGACTGAGTCAAGTCCTTTCCCTAGGATGACGCCATGGCTGCAACTTCTGTCTCCCCCCGCTACACGATCATCTCGGCCGACTGCCACGCCGGTGGCAACCACGCCCAGTACCGCGAGTACCTCTCCGCCGAACATCAGGCCACCTTCGACGCCTGGCGTGGGAAGTACAAGAACCCCTTCCGCGATCTGCAGGACGACGGCCGCAGCCGCAATTGGGACAACGATCGCCGCAACGCCGATCTCGATGCCGAAGGCGTCGCAGCCGAGGTCGTGTTCCCGAACACCGCCCCGCCGTTCTTCCCGACCGGTGTCGTGATTGCGCCGGCCCCCGGCCCCGAGGACTTCGA
>JBKJKR010000396.1:0-3001 GCA_046597135.1 Acidimicrobiales bacterium
GACGCGACACTCGAGATGCGTGACAGGTCGGCGTCGGGGTGCGCGTGGTGGTACGCCTCGAGCCCCGAGATGTAGGCCTCGATGACCTCGGCGTAGCGATCGATCGAGAAGATGAGCGTGACGTTGATCGAACGACCCTCGGCGATCATCTGGCGGATCGCCGGCACGCCCTCGGCGGTGGCCGGGATCTTCACGTAGAGGTTCGGCTGCGCAATGGTGTCCCACAGGTGGCGAGCCGCGGCCTCGGTGCCCGCGGTGTCGCGGGCGAGCGTGGGGTCGACCTCGACCGACACGTAGCCGTCGACCCCGTCGCTCGAGTCGTACACCGGACGCAGTATCTCGAGGGCACGATGGATGTCGTCGATGACCAACTGCCAGTACGAGTCCTCGACGGTGGTCGCCGACGCGAGGAGCGACGTGAACTGCTCGTCGTAGTCGGTACCGGTGGACATCGCCTTTTGGAAGATCGACGGGTTGGACGTGATGCCACGCACCCCGCGCTCGACCCAGCGCGCCAGCTCACCGTTGGTGATCCAACCGCGCTTGAGGTTGTCGAGCCATGGGCTCTGGCCCTCCTCGACATACAGATCGTGCAAGCGGGTCATGGTCGCCTACTTCCTGTCGAGCAACGCGCGTGCGTGCTGTACGACGTTCGCCGAGTTGATTCCGAGCTTGTCCATCACAACGTCGCCGGGAGCGGATGCCCCGAAGCGGTCGATGCCGACGCTGACGTCGGCCCATCGCGACCACCCGAACGTGACCGCGGCCTCGACCGAGACGCAGGGCACGCCGGGCGGCAGCACCGACTGCACATAGTCCGCCGGTTGCGTCTCGAAGTTGGTCCAGCACGGCATGGACACCACGCGGGCGACGACGCCGCCGGCCGCGAGCGCCGCTGCGGCCTCGACGCACACCGACACCTCGCTGCCCGTGGCGAGCAACACGACGTCGACTGCGGCGTCGCTTTGCGCGCCGCCGTTCACGGGCACCACATACGCGCCACGTGCGACCGCGTCGGCCGGCACCCCGTCGAGCACCGGGAGGTTCTGGCGCGACAGGATCAACGCCGTGGGCCCGGGGCCGTTGACGGCCTCGACCCACGCCAGAGCGGTCTCGTTGGCGTCGCCCGGACGGATGACCCGAAGCCCGGGCATGGCCCGCAGGGCCGCGATGTGCTCGACCGGCTGATGTGTGGGGCCGTCCTCGCCCACGCCCACCGAGTCGTGGGTGAACGAGTAGATCACGTGCGCCTGTGAAAGCGCGGCGAGTCGGACGGCACCGCGCATGTAGTCGCTGAACACCAAGAAGGTGCCACCGACCGGCAGCGCACCGCCGTGCAGCGCCATCCCGTTCATGACCCCGCCCATGCCGTGCTCGCGCACGCCGAAGTGCACCTGTCGCCCGGCCGGCTGAGCGCTCGACATGATGCCGTGATCCTTGACGACCGTGCCCGTGTTGCCGGTGAGGTCAGCGCCGCCGCCGATGAGGCTCGGCACCACGTCGAGCAGCGCCTGCAGGCACTGGCCGCTCGCGACGCGGGTCGCAATGGGCTTGTCCGCCGAGGTCCACGTCGGCAACGTGGTCTGCCACCCCGCAGCGCCACCACCGGCGAGCGCGAGGTCGTACTGCTCGCGCAGGTCAGGCGCGAGCGCCGCATGACGTTCGGCCCACGCCGCGCGTCGGGCCGCGCCCTGGCCACCTACGGCGCGGTACCACGCCAGCACGTCGTCGGGCGACCAGAACTTCTCGTCGGGTACGCCCATGATGGCTTTGGTCGCGGTGATCTCCGCGTCGAACAAGGCGTAGCCGTGTGCGTGCGGGTCATCGGTCTTGGTCGGCGACGGGTAGGCGATGTGCGAACGCAGGACCAACAGCGAGGGCCGATCCTCGACGGCCATCGCGCGCCGCACCGCGGCCTCGATGGCATCGAGATCCTCGGCGATCTCGCCGAGGTACTCCACGTGCCAGCCGTACGCCTCGAAGCGGCGCACCGCATCGTCGGCGAGCGAGAGCTCGGTGGGACCGTCGATGGTGATGTGGTTGTCGTCGTAGACCACCACGAGCCGACCGAGCCCTTGGAAGCCGGCGAGCGATGCCGCTTCGTGGCTGATGCCCTCGGACAAGCAGCCGTCGCCCGCGATCGCGAAGGTGAAGTGGTCGCACACCTCGGCCCCGAAGCGGCTGCGCAAGGAGCGTTCGGTCACGGCCATGCCGACCGCGTTCGCGAGGCCCTGGCCGAGCGGGCCGGTGGTGACCTCGACGCCGGCGGTGTGGTGCACCTCGGGGTGGCCGGGAGTGGCCGAACCCCACTGACGGAAGTCGCGCAGGTCGTCGAGCTCGAGGCCGTAGCCGTTGAGGTAGAGCATCGAGTACAACAGGATCGAGGCGTGTCCGGCGGAGAGCACGAACCGATCGCGATCGGGCCACGCCGGATCGGCCGCGTCATGGGTCATGATCCGCGACCACAACACGTGCGCCAACGGCGCCAACGCCATCGCCGTGCCCTGATGACCCGACTTGGCGGCGTGCGGCGCGTCCATGGCAAACCCGCGGATCACGTCGATGGCACGCCGTTCGATGTCAGTCATGGTTGGTCGCTCTCGGTTCTCGTGACGGCCGGCAGCGCCGGTCGGGCGCGCTTCACGGACGCGGCAGCCTAGCCAACGCAACCGGGCCCGAGGGCCGGACCGGGACGAGTTTGCCCTACCCCCTCAGCTGCGCGGAGCCTGGTCGTTCAGATACGCGACAACCGCCAGGACGCGGCGATGGTCGGTGCCCGACGGCGCCAGATCGAGCTTTGTGAAGATGCTCGCCACGTGCTTCTCGATGGCACCCATGCTGAGGAGCAAACGCTCGGCCACCGCGCCGTTCGAGCGACCTTCGGCCATGAGACCCGACACCTCGCGCTCGCGGTCGGTCAGACGATCCAGTGCGGAGCCCTGGCGGCGTCGCGACACGAGTTGCGCGACCACCGCGGGGTCGAGTGCGGTGCCACCACCGG
>JBKJKR010000171.1:0-2742 GCA_046597135.1 Acidimicrobiales bacterium
CGGAATGGATCACCGCAGTTCGCGGGCCGACCACCGTGATCGTCGAGCACACGCGCCCGGTCGAGCTGGTCAACCTCTATTGCGCGGCCGACCGCAGCTCCGACCGGCTGCATCTCATCCCCACGCTTCTCGACGGTCGACCCAACCCGGAAGGTCATCGGTTCGACGCCGACACCCACAAGCGGCGCGACACGCGCGGCCGGCCGCGTCGATTGTTCTCGACGCCGTCGCGCGTCGACGTGGTCGACCGACTTCGCGAGGAGCGGTTCCTCCCGGCGATCTACTTCATCTTCAGCCGCGCCGCGTGCGACGACGCTATGCGCCTGTGCGTCGATGCCGGCATCCGCCTCACCACCTCCGACGAGCGCGCCCGCATTCGCGACATCGTGTACGCGCGCACGGCGGCGTTGTCCGACAGCGACCTCGCGGTGCTCGGCTACGACCAATGGCTGCTCGGGCTCGAACAGGGCATCGCCGCCCATCACGCCGGCATGGTCCCGCCCTTCAAGGAGACCGTCGAGCACCTGTTCACCGAAGGGCTCGTGAAGGTGGTGTTCGCCACCGAGACGTTGGCCCTCGGCATCAACATGCCGGCGCGCACGGTGGTCATCGAGAAGCTCACCAAGTTCACCGGCGACACGCACGAGTTCCTCACGTCGGGGCAGTACACGCAACTCACCGGACGCGCCGGTCGCCGCGGCATCGACACGCTCGGCCACGCCGTGGTGTTGTGGTCGCCGTTCGTCACCTTCCAACAGGTGGCGGATCTTGCATCGAGCCGTTCGTTCGTGCTGCGCTCGTCGTTCCGCCCCACCTACAACATGACCGCCAACCTCGTGCGTCGCTATCCCGAGAACGAAGCGCATCGCATGCTCAACCTGTCGTTCGCACAGTTCCAGACCGACGGTGCCGTCGTGCGCATGGAGCTGCGCCTACAACGACGCCAGCGCGAGCTCGCCGACCTCAACGAGACGCTCGATGCGCTCGGCGCCGACCGAGCCCACGTGGAAACCCTGCGTGACGCACAACAGCTCGCACGAGGTGACACCGATCGCTCGCCCAGCGTCGAGGCCGGGCTCAGCCGGCTCAAGCCGGGTGACGTGGTTGCGGTGGCGGGCGAGCGCGCGGTGGTGCTGTCGGTTGCGTACCGGCGCGCCGGAAGCATTCGGGTGCGGCTCGTCGATCAGGACGCGGGCATCATCACCATCGGGTCGGCCGATGTCGACGAAGCGCCTTCGGTCATCGCCACCGTCGAGCTGCCGATGCCGTTCGCACCGAACAGCGCGACGTTCCAACGCGACGTCGCCGATCAGCTCCGTCGCCTCCGGGCCCGCAAGGTCGCGGGCCGCGCGCCGCGCGAGCAGGCAACGCGTCCGCGCGACCATCGTGGGCCCCACGGCAAGCAGTTCCAGATCCTCGATCAGATCGAACGTGCCGAGCGCGAGATCGCCGACATCGGCCAGCGCGTTCGATCGCAATCCGAATCGCTGGCCAAACGGTTCGACGACGTGCTGTGGTTGTTGAAGCAGTGGGGCTACGTCGATGCGTGGCACCTCACCGAGCGTGGCCATCAGTTGGTGCGGATCTTCCACGAGTGCGATCTCCTCATCGCCGAAGCACTCGCGCGAGGCATGTTCGACGGTCTCGACCCCGCGTCGCTCGCCGGGCTCGCGTCGTGCTTCACCTACGAGCACCGCAGCCCGAACCCGCCGAACCCGCCGTGGTTCCCGTCGCACACAATGAGCGTCCGCGTCGACGAGCTGGCGAAGCTCGCCGACGAGCTCAACGCGCTCGAGGTGGCGCGGAGCATCCCGCCGACGCGCGGCATCGACCCGTCGTTCTTCGCACTCGCCCACGCGTGGGCTGCGGGCAACACCCTCGAGACCGTGCTCGACGACGAAGACGTCTCCGGTGGCGACTTCGTGCGCAACATCCGCCAACTCGTCGATCTGTTGCGCCAGATCGGGCAGGCCTGCACCCAACCGGCCACCGCCGAGAGCGCACGCCGCGCGGCCGACGCGATCCAGCGCGGGGTGGTCCTCGCATCGAGCGTCGTCGACACGACGATCGACGACACCGCGCCCGACGACTCGGCGCAGACCCCCGCCGGCCCGTGAGCATCCGGCGTGGCCAGAGCTGGGGCACCAACGGACCGCTCCCGGGCGACGGTGTGGTCGTGCGCTCCGATGCCGCTGCGAGCACACTCATCGCCGAGGCGCGACGTCTCGGGCGCACCATCGCGCCGCTCGGGCTGCTCGGCGGCGACCTGTGCACCACCCTCGGCGGGCGCGGCGACGAGCAGCGCCTGCGCTCCGGCGACGCGGCGCGGCTCACGGTCGACATCGGGCACGTGGTGCTCGACGACGGTGAGCCCCAGTACTTCGTCGCCCACCTCGTCGCACGACGGCGTTGGTGGCTCGGACGCACGGTCGCCGTGATGAACGCGGCATGGCTCGGCTCGTGGAACGTCGCACCGCGTGCTCATCCCGGCGATGGTCGCCTCGACGTGATCGATTCGCGGCTGTCCTTCGGCGACCGCATCAAGGCGCGTCGCCGACTGCCGCTCGGTACGCACGTCCCGCACCCGGCGATCTCGGTGTCGCGCGTCGAGCGCACCGAGATCGTGTTCGACACGCCCACCACCGTGCTGCTCGACGGGCGCGACGTGGGCCGGGCCCGCCGGCTGCGCATCCAGGTCGAGCCCGACGCGCTCGACGTGGTGATATGACCGCGAGGCAGAGC
>JBKJKR010000408.1:0-2520 GCA_046597135.1 Acidimicrobiales bacterium
CGTCGCTCATGCCGTAGGCCCACGTGGTCAGGTCGTAGTCCTTGTTGGTGAGGACTGCGGTGACGATCTCCGAGATGGGCTTGGCCTGCAGGTCGATCTCGAAGCCGGCGGCCACGAGTTGGGCCCGGACCGCTTCACCCCACGCCGGCAGGGAGTTGTCGGCGAACAGGCGCAGCTTGCCGCTGAACCCGGCCGTCTTGGCCTCGGCGAGGAGCTTCTTGGCCTCGGCGACGTCGAACTTCGGACCAGCGACCTTGGGGTCCCAGGGGCCGTTGTTGAACACGGCCGAACCTGCGGCGGCGTTGCCGTTGTAGGCGCGCTCGTTGACGACCTTCGGATCGATCGCAGCCGCAAGCGCCTGACGCACCTTGAGGGGCACGACCGCCGAGTTGATGTTCACCATGCTGCCGGCGACCGTGGGCATGTCTACGGTGGCCAGGTTGGCCTTCTTGGCGTCGGCGATGGTGCCGGGGTCACGCATGAACGCGGCCTGCAACGTGCCGGTGGTGATGGCGTCGAAGGCGGCTCGCGGGGTGGCGAGCTGCTTGAAGATCAGCCCGTCGAGGTAGACCTCGCCGCCCCAGTAGGTCGGGTTCTTCACGAGCTCGAGCGCTTCGCCCGGCTTGTACGACTTGATCTGGAACGGGCCGGCGCCGGCGGGGCCGGGGTTGGCGTTGAAGGCCACCGGGTCGTTGATCTTGTTGAACTGCGTCGGTGAGTAGATCCAGCCCTGCACGTTCGAGAACAGGTACGGGAAGTCGGCCCACGCCAGCTTGAGCGTGAACTCCACGGTGAGCGGGTCGACGACCTTGATGGACTTGGTCGGATCCGCGTCGAGGAAGGTGAGCAGCTGGCCCTTTGGGGAGCTGTTGCCGTCCTTCATCTGGCGGGACACGACGAAGCGCACGGCTTCGGCGTTGTAGTCGGTGCCGTCGGCGAACTTGATGCCCGACTTCAGCTTGAGCGTCCACACCGTGTTCTCGGCGTTGGCCGTGAACGAGCCGGTGCGCGGCTCGAACTTGCCCGTCACGTTGTTGTAGCGGACGATCGTGTCGTAGATCGCCGCGTGCTCCATGCCACCGACCGTGCCGCCGCCTGCGATCTTGGCCGGGTCGAGACCCACCGCGTTCGAGAACGTGCCGACGGTGACGATGCCACCCTTGACGGGTGTGGCCGTGCCGGTCGAGCCGGTGCCGGAGCTACCGGTGCTGCTTGTGCCGGTGCCGGTGACGCCGGTGCCGCTCGCACCGGTGTTTTCGGCGCTACCGCCGGTGTCGCCGTCGTCGCCGCAGGCTGCGGCTCCGAGCGCCAACACGAGCGCCGCGGCAAGTAGCCGAGCGCGCAAATCTTTTCCTCGCATGTTCTGATCCCCTCCGCTGTGGACTTTCGCCTGGTGATGGTAGTGCATTACATGCGTGATGCACGGCACCGGGTGGCGGGCGCGTACCGGCGCGGCGCCTCGGGTGCTAACCAGTGGGGGTGCGTGGATAGGCGCCCGACGCTTCGGCACGCACGTGTGCAACAACGCAAGTCCGCGCGGGCGGCACGATGTGGCGGGCGGGTCCACAAGCCGAGCTTCTGCCGTGCGGATTTGAGTCGAACGGTCCCTTGTGGGAATTCGCACGGCGGCTAGCGTCAACTCGAATTCCCGCGAATCCGCGAAACGTCGAAGTCAAGAACAGCCTTCAACCGGGACAGGAATATGTTGAAACTACGTAGCCCACGCGAGCGCACGAAACGCGCTCCACGATTCGGCCGGTCCGCCCGGTCGATCGCCGCACTCATCACCACGTCGCTCATCGCCCCCGCGGCGGTCGCGACGGTCGCGACCACGGTCGCCAGCACCTACACCGCTTCCCCGGCGGCGGCCGCGGCGCCCCGCCTCTATGTGGTGGCCGGTGACGGACTCACCCGCACGGGTGCGGGAACGGGCGCGTGGGGCTTCCACGGCATCGACTACAGCCAGCTCCGCGGCATCATCACCAACCCGGCGTTCTTCGGCCCGAACGGCACGGTCAACGCGCAGTTCAAGATCGGTTCGCCGATCGATGTGGTGACCACGGCGGCGCTCGAGGGAGTCGACGTGTTCTTCTCCGGCGCGGTCCAAGGTTCGAGCGGCAGCAACCAGTCGTACAACGCGTCCGAGCAGCAGGCGCTGCGCGACTTCGTGCAGGGTGGCGGCATCGTCGTCATCAACCAGAACTCGCCCGGCTGGAACACCGGCGAGGCGTTCGGTGTCACCCAGCAGGGCCCCGAAGCCATCTTCGAGAACTCCGGCACGCACACCGGTCTCGGCGGCGGGTTCGAAGCACCCTTCATCCCCACGCTGGGCGCCGGTCCCACGAGCGGCGCCGGGCGCGCGGTCGGCGGCACCCCGCTCATCCAGGGTCCGTTCGGTACCGTCACGTCGTATTCGATGTGGCACACCGTGGCCGGGTTCAACGGGGGGTTGCCGGCGGGTGCGGTGGTGAACGCCAGGGTGTTGTCGCGCTGTGATACCGCGGTCGTGGCGTGCGCAGA
>JBKJKR010000224.1:0-2596 GCA_046597135.1 Acidimicrobiales bacterium
TGACCGAGTGCCTTCCTGTCGCCGACATCGACCTCGCCGCGCTCGACGCGGATGGGGCGAGCACCGGTGGGGTCTGCGTCGGCTCGCCCGTCGCCGGCGCCACGGTGATGATCGCGCCGCTCGCCTTCGATGCACAGCAGCCCTTGGTCGGCGTGCCCGCCGGTGTCACGGGCGAGGTGCTGGTGCGCACCGGGTGGATGTCGGATGGTTACGACCAGCTGTGGCGCACCCAACGAGACGCCCGCCCCAGCGACGCTCACGGGCTCATCTGGCACCGCTCGGGCGACGTCGGCCACCTCGACATCGCCGGACGCCTGTGGATCGAGGGACGCTCGGTGCACGTGATCCACACCGACCGGGGCGCCGTCACCCCGGTGCCCGTCGAGGTGGCGGTCGAGACCTGTGGCGGGGTGGTGCGTTGCGCGGCCGTCGGGGTCGGTCCGGTGGGATGCCAGCAGCTCGTCGTGGTGGTCGAAGCGCCAGGCTCCGCCGACGGCCCGGCGGACGACGCGCTCGCCGGTCGCCTCCGCGAGATCGTTGCGCGCGAAACCGGTGGCCGTGTTGCCGCGGTGCTGCGCATCGGCGCACTCCCGGTCGACATCCGGCACAACACCAAGATCGACCGCACCGCGCTCGCGGTCTGGGCCGCGCGCGTGTTGGCCGGCGATCGAGCACGGCGCCCACGATGAGGGTGCTCGTCACCGGCGGTTCGAGCCTGCTCGCGCGCCGCACGGCCGAGCAGTTGCGGGCCCGTGGTGACGACGTCACCTTGCTGCAACGACACGCCGCCCCACTCGACGTGGCGCAAGTGCTGGGCGACATACGCGACCGAGCCCACGTGGACCGTGCGGTCGCCTCGTGCGACGCGGTCATCCATTGCGCGGCCAAGGTCGGTGTGGTCGGTAGCTGGGACGAGTACCGGAGCATCAACGTCGAGGGCACCCGCAACGTCGTCGACGCGGCGCGTCGCCATGGCATCTCGCGGTTGGTGCACGTGTCGACGCCATCGGTGGCCCATCAGGGCATCTCGCTCGTGGGTGTCGGGGCCACGCCTGCGGTCACCGGCCGCCGCGGCGCGTTCTACGCCGAATCGAAGGCCATGGCCGAGCAACTGGTGCACGCAGCCGGCACCGACGAACTTCCCATCGTGACCATCCGGCCTCACCTGGTGTGGGGCCCGGGCGACGTGCAGCTCGTCGGGCGCATCATCGAACGGGCACGCGCCGGTCGGCTCGCACTCGTCGGTGACGGCCGTGCGCTGATCGACTCCACGTACATCGACAACGCGGCGTCTGCGTTGATCGCGGCGCTCGATGCCGCGGTGCCGGGCGCGGTTTGCAACGGGCGGTCCTACGTCATCGCCAACGGTGAACCACGACCAGTCGCCGAGTTGCTCGCCGGCATCTGTCGCGCTGCGGGCATCGACGCTGCACCCCGTCATGTGCCGAGAGTTGTCGCGCTCGCTGCCGGCTCGTTGATCGAGCACGCGTGGGCCTTGCTGCGCGTCGACGGTGAGCCGCCGCTCACACGGTTTCTCGCGGAGCAGCTCGGCACCGCCCATTGGTTCGATCCGCGACCCGCCCGCGACGACCTCGCGTGGACGCCGACGGTGTCGGTCGACGACGGCCTCGCCCGGCTCGCCGAGTGGTTCGGCGCGATCGACATCGCCGTCGAATAGTTCGGCGGGTGTGCCGGCCAGGAATTGTGTACCGTCGCCCGATGCGCAGGGGGACGTGGCTCCCACCGGGCGCGCCGACTCACCCGATCACGTCGATCCCACCACCAGGAGACCCGCTCGATGAAGCTCGACATGTTGTTCGAACTGCAGCCGAAACCGCAGCCGTGGACGAAGCCGCATCCGTATGGGCAGCGCGAAGCCGAGCAGATCGTCTACTACGAGGCGCTCGAACAGGTGAAGCTTGCTGACCGCATGGGCTTCGGCACAGTGTGGTGCGTCGAGCACCACTTCCGCGAAGGTCGTTCGGCGTGCCCGTCCAACGAGTCGGTGCTGGCCGCGATGTCGCAGATCACCGAGAACATCCGCATCGGCTTCGGCGTGAGCCTCATGCCGCCGGGCTTCCAGCACCCGGCACGAGTGGCCGAGAAGGTGGCCACCGTCGACATCTTGAGCCGCGGTCGCGTCGAGTGGGGCACTGGTCGCTCCACGCCCATGGAGCAGATCGCGTTCCACGTGCCCTCCGACGATCGCTCGCGGGCCATGTGGCGCGAAGCCGTGGAGTTCGTGGTCGAGGCGTGGAAGAGCGAGACGGTCAGCTGGGACACCGACCTCATCAAGTTCCCCACGCGCATGCAGACCCCGAAGCCGTACCAGGACCCGCACCCGCCGTGCTGGCTCGCCGCGGCCAGCAACACGTCGGCGCACACCGCCGGCCTCGACGGGCTCGGGCTCCTGTCGTTCGCGCTGTTCCAACCGGTGGCCAAGATGAAGGAGACCATCGACGTCTACCGTGCCGCGCAGAAGGAGGCCACGGGTCAGCTCACCGGCGTCAAGAACGACCGCGTCGGCGTGTACACGCTCGTGCATTGCGCCGACGACCTCGACGAGGCGGCGAACTACGGCCTGTGGGAGTCGGTC
>JBKJKR010000267.1:0-9698 GCA_046597135.1 Acidimicrobiales bacterium
ACCGAGTTCGGGCAGTTCCCGGGCCGCGACACCGTGTACGTGCAGGCCGGTGTCGACTGCGCGACCGAGCTCTACAAAAAGGCCGGCATCACGAACCCGCGCAAGCAGATCGACTGCGCCGAGATCTACGTGCCGTTCTCCTGGTACGAGCCGATGTGGCTCGAGGGTCACCTCATCGCCCCGTTCAACGAGGGCTGGAAGATGACCGACTCCGGCGCCACCGAGATCGGCGGCGACTTCCCGGTCAACATGTCCGGCGGCGTGTTGTCGTCGAACCCGATCGGGGCCTCCGGCCTCATCCGTTGCCTCGAAGCAGCCAATCAAGTTCGGGGCACGGCTGGCGAGTATCAGGTCGATGGTGCGAAGGTTGCGCTCGGTCACGCCTACGGTGGCGCGGCTCAGTACTTCGCCATGTGGATCGTGAGCTCGGAGCTGAATCCGACCTTCAACTGAATCTCGCGGGCGCATCACCAGCCAGAGGACGGAAACCACGATGGGTATCTGCGACGGTCGCGTCGTCATCATCACCGGCGCCGGGCGCGGCCTCGGTCGGGCGCACGCGCTCGAGTTCGCGGCTGAAGGTGCCTTGGTCGTGGTCAACGACCTCGGCGTCGAGCGCGACGGATCGGGCTCGGCCGCGTCGGGGCCCGCGCACGAGGTGGTCGAGGAGATCACGGGCATGGGTGGCCAGGCCATCGCCAATGGCGCCGACGTGGCCGATTGGGCCCAGGTCGAAGGCCTCGTGCAGCAGACCCTCGAGGCGTTCGGCAAGATCGACACGCTCGTGTGCAACGCCGGGTTCCTCCGCGACCGCATGCTCGTCAACATGAGCGAGGCCGAGTGGGACGCCGTGCAGCGGGTGCACCTCAAGGGCCACTTCGTGCCGTCTCGGCTCGTCATGGGGCACTGGCGCGACCTGCACAAGGCCGGCAACCCGGTCGCCGGCCGCATCGTCAACACGTCGTCGGGCGCCGGCCTCATGGGGTCGATCGGGCAAGGCAACTACGCGGCGGCCAAGGCGGGCATCGCGGCGCTCACCATCCAGCAGGGCGCCGAGTGGGGTCGTTACGGCACGCTCGTCAACGCCATTGCGCCGGATGCGCGGACCCGCATGACCGAAGGGGTCTTCGACGACATGGCCGCGCCCGCGGCGGACGCGTTCGACGTGAAGGATCCGGCCAATGCGTCGCCGCTGGTGGTCTGGCTCGGCAGCGATGCGTGCGATGTCTCCGGGCGGATGTTCGAGATCGTGGGCGGCAAGGTCAACGTGTGCGACGGGTGGCAGCACGGGCATCCGGTCGACATCGGACGCAAGTTCAAAGCGGTCGAGGTCGGCGCCTCGGTGCACGAATCCATCGAGAAGACGCAGGCACCTGCTC
The DNA here is from genome assembly GCA_046597135.1 of Acidimicrobiales bacterium. Lineage (GTDB taxonomy): Bacteria > Actinomycetota > Acidimicrobiia > Acidimicrobiales > WLNW01 > WLNW01. The sequence goes on from JBKJKR010000267.1 coordinate 1,380, forward strand.
CGGTCTACGGGGCCTGAGAAGGGGCGCGACGTGAACTTCGACGACAGTCCGGAGGAGGCGGCGTTCCGCGCCGAGGTGGTGGCGTTCCTCGACGCGCACGCCAAGCGCAAAGAGCGTGACGGGCTGTCGTCGTCGTACTACGCCTCGGTGCCCACTGCGGCGTCCGAGCATGCGCACGTCGAGGAGTGCAAGGCGTGGCAGCGCATCAAGTACGACAGCGGTTGGGCGGGCATCACCTGGCCGAAGGAGTACGGCGGTTGCGGCGGCACCGCAGTGCAACAGGGCATCTTCTCCCAGGAGGAGTTCAAGTACGACGTGGCCACCGGGGTGTTCTCGGTGGGCATCGGCATGGCCGGACCCACGTTGATCGCCCATGGCTCCGAAGCACAGAAGGAGCGCTACCTCGCGCCGATGTTGCGCGGCGACGAGGTGTGGTGCCAGCTCTTCTCCGAACCGAACGCCGGGAGCGACCTCGCCGGGCTGCGCACGAGCGCGGTGCGCGATGGCGACGAGTGGATCGTGAACGGGCAGAAGGTGTGGAACTCAGGCGCGCACTACAGCGACTGGGGCATCCTGCTCACCCGATCCGATCCCGATGTGCCCAAGCACAAGGGCATCACCTACTTCGTGGTCGACATGCGCTCGCCGGGGGTCGACGTGCGCCCGCTGCGTCAGATCACTGGGGCCGCCCACTTCAACGAGGTCTTCCTCAGCGACGTGCGCATCCCGCACGAGAACGTGCTCGGTGAACCGAACGCCGGTTGGGGCCCGATCCTCACGACGCTCGCGAACGAGCGCAACCTCATCGGTGGCGGTCAGGCGCAGGTCTCCATCGACGACTTCATCGCCCTCGCCCGCCGATTCGGCGTGGCCGACGACCCGGTGGTGCGCCAGGAGCTGGCCCGGCAGCACACCTACTTCCAGACGATCCGGTACATGGGCTACCGCGTGCAGAGCGCGGCGTCGAAGGGTGTGCAACCCGGCCCCGAGAGTTCGGTGTTGAAGCTCGCGGCCACCCGCCGCCTCACGCACGCGGGCGACCTGGCCATGATGCTGTCGGGTGCGGCCGGCATGCTCGCGGCGGACGATGCGTTCCTCGGCGGGTACTGGCAACAGCAGTTCCTCAACCAGTGGATGAGCAAGCTCGGCGGCGGCACCGATCAAGTGCAACGCAACATCGTGGGGGAGAACGTGCTCGGGCTGCCGAGCGAGCCCCGCGTCGACAAGAACATCGCGTTCCGCGCCATCCCGACCTGACCTGCGGCGGTCTGCGAGGGTGCATGTCGGTCGCGTACCGATTCTCCGGTGACGTATTGCGGCGGTCTGCGAGGGTGTTCGTCGGTTGCGTACCGATTCTCCGGTGACGTATTGCGGCGGTTTGCGAGGGTGCTCGCCGTCAGTGGTGTTTCGTCACCGGAGAATCGGTATGCCGGCGCGCGAGGCGTGCCTGGCGGTCGAGATCCGTCACCGGAGAATCGGCACGTCGTCGAGGTAGGGAAGGGCGGGGTCGAGCCTGGGGAGCGTGCGGCCACCGCGGGTCACGGCCGGAACCTGACGGGGCTCACTGTCACACCCGGTTCCTACGATCGCGACATGCGTTTGATCCGAGACCAGTTCGTCTGCGAGTACTGCAACACCGACTTCCGTCGGGCCCACCGCCGTGGTCGTCACCCGCACTACTGCGGCCGGACGTGTCGCCAACGGGCGTACGAGGCGCGCCGCCGCGGTGCGTACGTGCTGGGCCTCCCGCGTGCGCCGCTGCCCCGTCGTGAACCGTCGCGCACCTGGCGACACGCGTACGAGACCGGCAAGAACGTCATGGTCCGCCATGCACTGCGCCCCGACGGCGTCGCCGATCTGACCGGTGCCCGGCCGACCTTGTGCGGCACTCGGGCCTGGGTCACCACGGTGGCCTTCGAACCCTGGCTCCGTGTGCCGGCGGGGCATCACGCCTACGACACCTGCTGGGCCATCGCGGAACGCTTCCCGGCCACGTCCGTAGTCGACGTCTCGAACGACCTGGCCCGCGCCCGGCACGTCGTCGGGCGGCTGCGGGCAGTCGTCGCAACGTCACCGCCGCCGGACGACGTGCGCGCCGCAGTCGCCGATGCGCTGGGGTGGATCGACACGGCGTTGCCTCCACCCCACCCGTACCTCGCGTCGGCGATGCAAGTCGCGTAGCCTCCGAGCGGGGGTTGCACACATGGATTTCGACGAGTCACCAGCCGAGGCCGCGTTCCGCGCCGAGTCCCTCGCGTTCCTCGAGGCGCACGCCAAGCCCTTCGTCGAGGATGCACTCGGCGACGAACGCTCGATCTTCATCACCGACCACGATGTCGAGGCTCGCTATGTGAAGCGCTGCTGCGACTGGCAGGCCGTGAAGTACGACCACGGATGGGCCGGCATCACCTGGCCGAAGGAATACGGCGGCCGTGGGGGCACTGGGTTTCAGGACGCCATCTTCCGCCAGCAGGAGGCCAAGTTCATCAACGCGTCCGGCGTGTTCGCCGTGGGTCTGGGCATGGCCGGGCCCACGCTCATGGTGCACGGCACCGATGAGCAGAAGGACCGCTTCCTCAAGCCGATGCTGCGCGGCGAGGAGGTGTGGTGCCAGCTGTTCTCGGAACCGAACGCGGGCAGCGACCTCGGCGGCCTCGCCACGAGCGCGGTGCGCGATGGCGACGAGTGGATCGTCAACGGGCAGAAGGTGTGGAACTCGGGCGCGCACTACAGCGACTGGGGCATCCTGCTCACGCGCACCAACCTCGACGCCTCGAAGCACCGGGGCATCACGTACTTCCTCGTCGACATGCGCACGCCGGGCATCGACGTGCGCCCGCTGCGTCAGATCACCGGGGCCGCGCACTTCAACGAGGTCTTCCTCACCGATGTGCGCATCCCGCACGAGAACATCATCGGGCAGATCGACGCCGGTTGGGGTCCGATGATGACCACGCTGTCGAACGAGCGCACGCTCATCGGCGGTGCGACCCGTGGTGATTTCACCGAGATCGCCGACCTTGCCGCACGCACGGGTGCCGACCAATCGCCGGTGCTGCGCCAGCAACTCGCACGGTCCTACACCCGGAGCGAGATCCTCAAGTTCCTCGGCTACCGGGTGCGCACAGCAACGTCGCGCGGCATCGCACCGGGCCCCGAGAGCTCGATCATGAAGCTCCTCGTGTCCCAGCACATGAGCGGCCAGGGCGATCTCGTCCTGGCGATGCAAGGGGCAGCCGGCATGTTGGCCCAAGGCGACGCGCTCGACGCCGGCCGCTGGCAGATGGAGTTCCTCGGTCAATGGAGCTCGAAGATCGGTGGCGGCACCGACGAGATCCAGCGCAACACCATCGGCGAGAAGGTGCTGGCCCTTCCGCCCGAACCGCGCGTCGACAAGAACATCCCGTTCCGTGACATCCCGAAGTAGTCAGCCGAGCCGGTCGATCTCGACGAGGAGCTCGTCGATCATCTCGATCTCGCGTTCGTAGTACCGCGCGCTCCACGCGGTGACGATCGCCGGGAACTCCATGCCGGGCCGCGGTGCCGACGACGTGGCCGCGTCGAGCGCGTCGGCGCGCATGCGCTCGGCATACGAACGGTGCGACTCGAGGATCGTGCGCAACCGGGCGGGTGTGGTGAGGTGGCCGAGCCACACCCGCAAGAGGGGTGAGTGCTTCAGCATCGGTGGCTCGACATCGTCGTGCTCGACCCACCGGGTCAGCGCGTCGCGCCCCTCCTCGGTGATGCGGTAGACCCGCTTGTTGCGCAGCTCGTCCTGGGCCACCTCGCGCGAAGTGACGTAGCCCATGGAGTCGAGCCGCTTGAGCTCGCTGTAGATCTGGCTGACCGCCGGCGACCAGTAGAAGAACCGCAGGCTCGAGTCGGCCCACTTCTTCAGGTCGTAGCCCGACAGTTCGCGATCGAACGAGAGCAGCCCCAGGAGTGCGTAGGCAGTGGCCGGGATGGTCATGCTGCAATTGGTAACAGGTGCACGGCGCGCGGCGCGGATCATGCGGCGGCGCAGCGCGGCGGTTCCCACCGGCCGGGCGTCGGCACAACTAGCGTCGTGCTCCCGTGCATCGAAGGAGCACCGCGCCATGCGCCACATGAAGATCCTGGTCGCCGAGCTGCTCGGCACCATGCTGCTCGTATTCGGTGGACCGGGGAGTGCGATCCTGGCGGGCAAGGGCATCGGCACGCTCGGCATCGCCATCGCTTTCGGCTTCTCCTTGCTCGTCGCCGGGTACGCGATCGGCCCGGTGTCGGGCTGTCACATCAACCCGGCGGTCACCGTGAGCATGTGGCTCATGCGCAAGACCGAGACCGCCAAGGTGCCCTACTACCTGATCGGGCAGTTCCTCGGTGCGGCCCTCGGCGGGCTCGTGATCTTCGGCATCGCCAGCGACCTCGACAGCTTCGACGCGACCAACAACTTCGCGGCGAACGGTTGGGGCGACTTCTCGCCCGGCGGCTACGGCTTCGCGGCCATGGTGATCGTCGAGATCCTCTTCACCGCAGTCCTGGTGTTCGCCGTGCTGAGCACCACGCATCGGTCGTTCCCTGCTGCCCAGGGCGGCCTCGTGGTCGGCCTGGCGCTCACGCTCATCCACCTCGTGACGATCCCCGTCGACAACACGTCGGTGAACCCGGCCCGCAGCTTCGCCACGGCGATCTTCGCCGGCAGCGACGCGATGAAGCAGCTCTGGGCCTTCATCGTCTTCCCGATCGTGGGGGCCTTCGTCGGCGTGCTCGCCTGGGTGGCGGTCGACGACGCGAAGCTCGAGGACACGATGCTCGGCGAGGTCATGGACGACGATCGCGACGAGATCGACGAGATCGCTTGACGGGGGCTGTCGGGCGCTGACGGGCGCTACCAGTGATCCCAATGGGTCACGAGGTCGAGCGGCTCGCGCTCGGCCACCTTGAACGGATCACCCTTCACGTACCCGAACGGGATGAGCGCGACCTGCATCACGTCGGCATAGGGAATCCCGAGGATGGCCGCGGCCTCCTCCTCGAGTGCAAGGTGGACCGTGGTCCACACGCTGCCGATGTTGCGGGCCCGCGCCGCGAGCATGAAGCTCCACGTGGCCTGGATCACCGAGCCGACGTGACTGGCCGTGGCCATGCGCCATGGCCCGTCGATGCGTCCGGAGATGCACGGGATCAACATGCCCGGTGAGCGGTGCACGTGATCGAAGAACCAGTGCGCCGAACTGTTGACGCGGGCAGTCTGCGCTTCGTAGGTGTCGGTGTTCGCCGGGTCGATGCGGGTGAGGGCTTTCACGTCGGCCTGTGCGGCACCGACCGCCCGCCGATAGAGGTCGCCGATGGCCTTGCGTTGGGCCTCGTCCGTGATGACCACGAAGTGCCAGTTCTGGCGGTTCGATCCGGTGGGCGCCTGCAGCGCGATGTCGAGGCATTCGCGGATGACCTCGCGGGGCACCGGGCGATCGAAGTCGAGTCGCTTGCGGACCGCGCGCGTGGTGCGGAGGACAAGGTCTGCGGAGAGGTCACTCGACATGGTGGAAGCCTACGTTCGTTCGGTATACGCGAGCTGCGTGAAGGCCTCGCGCAACGCGTCGGTCGCTGCGTCGAGGCCGACACCGAGCTGGCGTGCCGTGAACGCGTACGTGTTCGCCGCTTCGTTCACGCGGCGGCGCCGCTCGGCGAGGGGCTCGGAGTCGGGCGGCTCGTCGACGACGAACGTGCCGCGCCGGCCGCGACCCTCGAGGACGCGGTCGTGCTCGAGCTCGCGAAAGGCCCGGGCCACGGTGCCGGGGGAGACCTCGAGCGCGAGGGCGAGATCGCGCACCGTGGGCAGGCGTGTCCCCGGTTCGAGATGACCGACGGCGACCATCACCGATAGCTGGGCGCGGAGCTGTTCGTACGGCGGGATGTGCGATGCCGGATCGAAGCGGAAGGTCATGCGCCGGTCGCGTCCCCGAGGGTCACGAAACCCGACGATCACCGGATGCTTGCTGGTCATTGCATCAATGTATCGATACAAAGATTTTTGGCGATGGATAGATGTCAGAAATGTAGCCACACAAACTGGGCCGTCGTAGTGTTTGTGTCATACCCCAGCTGTCGAAACGCACGGCACAGAACAAACGAGGCCAACCATGAAGCTCATCACCGCAGTCATCAAGCCCTTCAAGCTCGACGATGTGAAGGACGCCCTCAGCGCCGTCGGCGTCCAGGGCATGACCATCTCCGAGGTCCAGGGCTTCGGCCGCCAGGGCGGCCACAGCGAGACCTACCGTGGCACCGAGTACAAGGTGCTCTTCACCCCGAAGACCCGCATCGAGGTCGTCATCGACGACGCCGACGCCGACCGGGTGGTCGACGCGATCCTGGGTGCCGCCCGCACCGACAAGATCGGTGACGGCAAGGTGTGGGTCACCAACGTCGAGACCCTCGCCCGCATCCGCACCGGCGAGCGCGGCACCGACGCCGTCTGATCCCGCTGCGACGACTACCGTCCGAGCACATCGCTCGTACGGGAGGTCGCTCGTGTACCTGCAGGAGACACCTGCACAACAAGCACTTCGCGAAGAGCTGCGCGCCTACTTCGGAGGTCTCATCACTGATCAGGTCCGCGAGGCCCTCATCGGTGCACATGAGACCAGCCCGATCCGGCGGCAGCTCTTTCGCCGTATGGGAGCCGACGGCATGCTCGGTCTCGGCTGGCCGAAGGAGTACGGCGGTCAGGGTCGGCCGGCCACCGATCAGTTCATCTTCTTCGACGAGGCGCAACGGGCCGGGTGCCCCATGCCCTTCGTCACGCTCAACACCGTCGGGCCCACGCTGATCGAATACGGCAGCGAAGCGCAGAAGGCCGAGTACCTCACGAGGATCCTCGCCGGCGACTGCATCTTCGCGATCGGCTACTCCGAGGCCGAGGCCGGCACCGACCTCGCGTCGCTCGGCACGAGGGCGGTGCGCGACGGTGACGAGTACGTCATCTCCGGGCAGAAGCTGTTCACCTCCGGCGCGAACGAGGCCGACTACGTGTGGCTCGCGTGCCGCACCGACCCCGACGCGAAGAAGCACAAGGGCATCTCGCTCATCATCGTGCCCACGTCGTCCCCCGGTTTCTCGTGGACCCCGATCGTCACCGTCGGCCACGCAACGACCACCGCGACGTACTACGACGAGGTACGGGTTCCCGCGGAGAACCTGGTGTTCGCCGAGAACGAAGGCTGGAAGCTCATCACCACGCAGCTCAACCACGAGCGTGTGGGGCTCGCCGCGGTGGGCGCCCAGGCGTTCCGGTTGTACGACGACGTCGTGCGGTGGGCGGCCACCACGGAATCGGGTGAAGGCGGCCTCATGATCGACCTGCCCTGGGTGCAGTTCGATCTGGCGCGATGCAAGGCCAAGCTCGAAGCCATGAAGCTGCTGAACTGGCGCATGACCGTCGACGTGGCGAACAAGGCGCTGAAGGCGCAGACCTCGTCCGCGGTCAAGGTCTACGGCACCGAAGCGATCAACGACATCTACCACGCGCTGTTGAACATCCTCGGTCCCGAGGCGCACCTGCGCGAAGGCGAGCCGGGCGCCGCGCTGCACGGCACCGTCGAATCGATGGGTCGAACCGCACAGATCAACACGTTCGGTGGCGGGGTCAACGAGGTCCAACGCGAGATCGTGGCGTGGATGGGTCTCGGCATGACGCGCACGAGTCGTTGAGGAGACGGGTACATGGATTTCACCTTCAGCGAGGACGAGGCGGCGCTGAGCGAACTGGCCGAGCAGATCTTTCGGGGCGGCACATCGGTCGAGCGGTTGAAGGAGATCGAAGGCGGCCACGAGCGCTTCGACCGCGCGCTGTGGGCCCAGCTCGCCGACGCGAACCTGCTCGGCGTGGCGATCGACGACGCGCACGGCGGCATCGGCTTCGGCATCGTCGGGCTCGCACTCGTCGCGCAGCAGCAGGGTCGCTTCGTGGCGCCCGTGCCGCTCGTGCCCACCCTCGCGATGGGCGCGCTGCCCATCGCCGCGTTCGGCAGCGAGGCGCTGCGGGACGCGTGGCTTCCGCGTGTTGCGACGGGCGATGCGGTGCTCACCGGCGCCTACGCCGAACGCGGGGCGAACGTCACCAGCCGTTCGTCCGTACGGGCCACCCGTGCCGCGACCGGGTGGCGGCTCGACGGCACCAAGATCGCAGTGCCCACGATGAACGTGGCCGACGCGGTGCTCGTACCGGCTGCGCACGAGGAGGGCACGCTCACCGTGTTCGTGGTCGACGCCCACGCCGAGGGCCTGTCGCGGACCGACTCGTTCACCACCAACCGCGAGGTCCATTCGACGTTG
>JBKJKR010000268.1:0-2685 GCA_046597135.1 Acidimicrobiales bacterium
GTGCGCGATGCGCTGGTCCAGGGACGCCGCCACGTCGCAGAAGCCGAGCTCAAGTCGCAGCGCCGAACAGTCGGCCTGGCCGGCCACGAAGCCCTGCCCCCGACGCGAGCAACTCCTCCGCGCTGACGCCGGCCGACCTCAGGCCGCGCCGACGCGGCAACCGCCATCGATGTCGAGCACGCGGTTGAACCGGCCGAAGATCAGGCACGAGCCGACGCACAACGTCAGGTCGACGATCTCCGCGTCGGTGAAGTGCTCGTGCAGCTCGGCCCAGAGCTCGTCGCCCATTGCGAGGTGGTCGGTCGAGAACAACGTGGCGTACTCGGCGCACAACCGTTCGCGTGTGCTCAGCGCGGCGAAGTCGCGTGTCAGAACGGCGGCGTAGAACGTTTCGGGCAACGACACCGGGTCGGCTGCGTTGCCTCGAGCGGCCGCGGCCGAACGCCACGACAGGCACAGCTCGCAGTCGTTGACACCGGCGATGCTGATGCGCGCCGACTCGTACTCGCGCAGCGACAGCACGGAGTCCTGGATCACCGCCGACGAGAACGCGGTACCCGCGGCCCCCGCACGCCCGGCGAGTGCCCAGACATGGGTGCGTGGGTCGTGACCCGCCGGAATCGATACACGCGCCATCAACGTCCTCCATCCGCCGCCCATCGGCAACCTGACACGCGATGGTACGCCCCGCGGCACATCCCACTGGATCGAATCACGGTGGCCCACGACCGCGTCCCGATGGTACGGTCAGGAACCATTCACCAGGGGGGTTCCCATGAGACGACCGTGGCGTTTTCGCGCAGTCGGTCTGGTTCTCGCAGCAGGTCTGCTCGCCGCGGCATGCGGCGACGACGGCGGCGAGTCGACCGGCAGCACCGGTAGCAGCGGCGGCACCGGCACGGGTGGCACCGGTTCGAGTGCTGCCAACACCACCACCACGGCGACACCGAAGGCCGGCGGCATCTTGACGTTCGCCGTCTATGCCGAGACGGGCGGCCTCGACCCGGTCGTGCCGAACGCCGTGGGCACCACCGGCGGCCATGAGATGAACGCCGTCTTCGACACGCTCATGCGTTGGGACGCCGACGCCGGCAAGTTCGTGCCGTCGCTCGCCGAGTCGCTGACGCCCAATGCCGATGGCACGGAGTGGACGCTGAAGCTCCGACCGAACATCAAGTTCACCGACAGCACCGCGCTCGATGCCGAGGCGGTGAAGTTCAACGTCGCACGCCACACCACGTTCCGTTCACGGAGCTCTGGTCAGGTGGCGCTCATCAAGGACATGACCGTGGTCGATCCGGCGACCGTGAAGTTCACGCTCACGACGGCGTGGGGCAACTTCCCGTTCGCATTGTCGGGTGCGCCCGGCATGATCGGTTCGCCCACGGCGATCAAGGCGTGTGGCGACAAGAAGCCGGCGGAGTGCTCGTTCAACACCGCGCCGGTGGGCGCCGGTCCGTTCATGATCGACTCGTTCAAGGCGAAGGAGTCGATCACGTTCAAGAAGAACCCGAGCTACTTCGGCGGAGCGCCCTACCTCGACGGACTCAAGTTCGTGTACCTCGGCTCCGGCAACGCAGCCGTCGCCGACGCGTTGAAGGCCGGCACGATCGACGCCGGCTTCCTCCGCCAACCCGAGGTCATCAAGAAGGCGCAGGCCGACGGCTACGAGGGTCGCCTGGCCATCCAAGCGGCCGGCGGAGTGATCCTCATGAACAACGGCGTCAAGGTCACCTGCAAGGACGCGAAGCCGGAGCCGTTGTGCACCGGCAAGCCTGACGGCGAGAAGGTCCAGACCGCGACGGCCACCGCCGACAAGCGGGTTCGTCAGGCGGTTGCGTACGCGATCGACCCGGCCGTCATGAACCAGCGCCTGTGGAACGGCGCCGGTTTCGCCGGTACCGAGCTCTTCCAGAAGACCTCCGCATACCACACGGGCACGCCCGGCACGACCTATGACCTGGCCAAGGCCAAGGCGCTGGTCGAGGAGGTCAAGAAGGACGGCAAGTGGGACGGCACGATCCGCATCGATTGCTACAACGGCAACCCCAACTGGGGCACCGCAGTCGAGACGCTGCTGAAGACGGCCGGCTTCAACGTCATCCGCAAGGACGACCAGGCCATCAGCCCCTACATCGCGTCCATCCAGGTCAACAAGAACTTCGACCTCGGTTGCTGGGGTTTCAACGTCTACGAGGACGATCCGTGGATCAACCTGAACGGCAACCTGAACTCGACCAGCGCGGCCAACTGGATCGGCTATGCGAACCCTGAGGTCGACAAGTTCCTGGCCCAGGCGCTCGGCGCGAAGACCAAGGATGAGGCCAAGGCCGCGTACGCCGGCATCGCCAAGATCTGGGCCCAGGACGTTCCGTCGGCCATCTACGAGGCGACCGGCGAGATGATCGTGTGGGACAAGGACGTCCACGGTGTCACCGGCAACGTGACCGCGGTGGCACGGTTCGAGAAGGCCTGGATCGGCTGACCGGCCGGCACCAAGGCGCGTAGGACTCGCGGTTCAGCCCTTGATCGGAGGGGGCCTTGCACCTGCAAGGCTCCCTCTGTGCGACGTCGCAACCCAGGTCGGTGAGCCGGTCCAGTTGCTCGGCGGTCTCGACGCCCTCTGCGGTGGTGGCGACGCCCAAGGCGTTCGCCAGCGCGATCGGCTCCGCGGTTGTCGATATC
>JBKJKR010000332.1:0-2513 GCA_046597135.1 Acidimicrobiales bacterium
CCCCCGCGCCGCCTACTACGCCCTCGGGGGGCGGGTGGTCGCGGCGGGCGACTCGCTCGAGCGCGCCGGCGCGATCGAGGGCGCGCTCCTGCGCCCGGTCGACGACTCGCCGCAGCCGACCACGGTGGTCTGCCTCGTGGTCGATGGGCCCGACACCGGTCGGGTGTTCCATCTCGGTACCGGCACGCACGCCATCGGCCGCCACCCGTCGGTGGCGGTGCTCCTGTGCGACCCCGCGGTCGGTGCGCTGCACGCGGAGGTGCACGTCGGAGCCGACGGTTCGGTGTGCATCCGTGATCGCACGAACGTCGGTGGCACGTGGGTCGACTCGGCCAGGGTGTCGCCAGCCGCCGACGTCGGCGACCGTTGCCAGGTGCGCGTGGGGACGACCACCTTGCGACTCGATCGCCCGGTCCGCCTGCCGGTGCCAGGCGATCATCCGGCGGGTTCGGCGAACCGGCCACCACGAGTGACCCTGCCTGACGCACCGAGCGCACCCACCCCGCCGGACAGCCCTGCGCCGGGCGCCGCCGGCGCGACCGTCCGGAACCTGCTCACCATGCTCGTGCCGTCACTTGCAGGTGTCGGTCTTGCGGCAGCAGTTCGGCCCGACATGATGGCCCTGGCGTTGATCGCGCCCATCGGTGCGCTTGCGAGCTGGCTGGTCCTGCGTGCGCTCGATGCCCGTTCTGCTTCGCGCTCGCAGGCGAAGCAGACGTACTTCGAGTGCGTGTACCGCGAGGCCATGGCCGATCACCGGCGCGTGCTCGAACAGCGGGCGCGTGACCGCCAGCCCGACCTCGCCGAGGTGCTCGGCCGGGTCCGCCGCCACGATCCCCGCCTGTGGGAGCGGCGGCGCACGCACGAGGACTTCCTGCGGTTGTCGGCGGGCATCGGTGACCTGTGCGGGTCCGCCGACGTGGTCGAGCTTCGCGGCGTCCCGGTGGAGGTCGACGCCACGGAGCCGTTCGGCATCGTCGGGCGAAGCGCCGATGCGCGGGCTACGGCACGCGCGTTCATCGCCCAGGTCTCGGTCCACCACGGCCCGGCCGACGTCGCCATCTCGGCCTGGACCACCGACCCACTTGCGTGGGGTTGGGCTCGATGGCTTCCCCACGGCGACCCGGCCGTCGCCGTGCTCGCAGACGAATCCGCCATCGCCGAACAGGTCGCGCGGTGGCGCACGAACACCGGCGCCAAACCCTTCGTGGTGCTCGACGCCGACGGACTGCCACCGGCGTGGCGCGAGTCATGGAACTCGTTGCTCGAGCTCGGGGGAACGGCGATGGTGCTCGCCGACAGCCGTCATCGGCTACCCGAGCAGTGCGCTGCGGTCGTGTGCCTCGCCGACGACGGCGAGCCCGTCGGCAACAGGTCGGGAGCCTCGTTCGTCACCTACGGGCGGAGCGGCGGGACGGTCGTGCTGCATCGTCCGCACCGCCTCCGTGCCGACGTCGCCGAGGACGCGGCAGCCGGGCTCGCCGCGCGACGCGATCCCGATGTCGTGCAGGGCGAACGGTCGCTGCCGGCGTCGACCGGGCTCGTCGGGTTGCTCGGCCTCGACGGCGCCACACCACTGGCGGTCGATCGCGACACCGTGCTCGCGCGCTGGCGGTCCTCGGCGGAACGTGGGTCCTTCATCGCGCCTATCGGCATCGACACCTCCGGACCGCTCGAGCTGGATCTGGTCATCGACGGACCGCACGGGCTCATCGCAGGGACCACCGGTTCGGGAAAGAGCGAACTGCTCCGGAGCCTCGTCACGTCGTTCGCCGCGACGGTCGACGCCGAGAACCTCGCGTTCGTCCTCGTCGACTACAAGGGTGGCAGCGCGTTCGACGGTCTTGCCGCGCTCCCCCACGTCGTCGACGTGGTCACCGATCTCGACGCGGCGAGCGCGAAGCGCGCGGTTCGCGGCCTCGAGGCAGAAGTGCATCGTCGCGAGCGGGCGTTGCGAAGCGCAGGGGTGAGCGACCTCGCTGCGCATCATCGTGAGCGACGGGGTGACACCACGCTCGCACCGATGCCACGGCTGGTGATCGTCGTCGATGAGTTCGCGACGCTCGCACACGAGCTCCCCACGTTCGTCGATGCGCTCGTGGACATCGCGCAGCGCGGACGCAGCCTGGGGGTCCACCTGCTGCTGGCCACGCAACGCCCGGCCGGGGCGGTGAAGGACGCCATCCGGACGAACACCAACCTTCGCATCGCGCTCCGCGTGCTCGACACGACCGACTCGCGCGATGTGCTGGGCTCCGACGACGCTGCGACGATCGCGAGAGGTCGCGTCGGACGAGCCATCATCCGCCGCGGCATCGGTGATCTCTGCTCGTTCCAGGCCGCATACGTGAGCGGCGCGACCCCACGCCTCGCAGCCGAGCGCATGCTCACCGTCGCGCCGATCGGCATCGAGATCTTGGAGCCACCGACCGACGTCGGCGAGCGAGACCTCGACCGCGTCGTCCGTGCGGTGGTCGACGCGCACGCACTCGCCGGGCGGTCCGCTCCCACCC
>JBKJKR010000418.1:0-3258 GCA_046597135.1 Acidimicrobiales bacterium
CGCCCGGGCCCTGGCGAGGACCTGACCCTGCGCGCCAAGGCCTGGCGGACCATCGATCACGAGCTCGCGCTCATCGAACAGCTCGGCTTCCCCGGCTACTTCCTCGTGGTGTGGGACCTCGTGCAGTTCTGCCGTCGCGCCGACATCTTCTGCCAAGGTCGCGGCTCGGCCGCGAACTCCGCGGTCTGCTGCGCGCTCGGCATCACCAACGCCGATGCGGTCACGTTGGGGTTGTTGTTCGAGCGGTTCCTGTCGCCCGAACGCGACGGCCCACCCGACATCGACATCGACATCGAGAGCGACCGCCGCGAGGAGGTCATCCAGTACGTGTACGACAAGCACGGCCGTCGCCACGCCGCGCAGGTCGCGAACGTCATCACGTATCGGGCCAAGTCCTCGATACGCGACATGGCCAAGGCCCTCGGGTACGCGAGCGGCCAACAGGACGCGTACGCGAAGGCTGCCGATCGATGGTCCTCGGTGCCGGCCACCGGCGACATCCCGGCCGACGTCCTCGAGCTCGCACGCGAGATCGAGAACTTCCCCCGTCACCTCGGCATCCACTCGGGGGGCATGGTCATCTGCGACCGCCCGGTCATCGAGGTGTGCCCGGTCGAGTGGGGCCGCATGGAAGGGCGCAGCGTCCTGCAATGGGACAAGGACGACTGTGCGGCGGTGGGCCTCGTCAAGTTCGATCTGTTGGGGCTCGGCATGTTGAGCGCACTGCACTACGCCGTCGACTTCATCCGAGAGCACCACGGCCACGACGTCGATCTCGCGACCATCCCCCAAGAGGACGCGGTCTACGACATGTTGTGCGAGGCCGACACCATCGGCGTGTTCCAGATCGAGTCGCGCGCGCAGATGGCCACGTTGCCGCGTCTGCGGCCGCGCACGTTCTATGACCTCGTGGTCGAGGTCGCGCTCATCCGACCCGGCCCCATCCAAGGCGGTTCGGTGCATCCGTACATCCGCCGCCGCAACGGCAAAGAGCCGGTCACCTACCTCCATCCGCTGCTCGAGAAGTCGCTCGCCAAGACGCTCGGTGTGCCGCTCTTCCAAGAGCAGCTCATGCAGATGGCCATCGACGTCGCGGGGTTCAGCCCGGGCGACGCCGATCAGCTGCGCCAGGCCATGGGCTCCAAGCGCAGCCAGGAGCGCATGGAGCGCCTGCGGGTCAAGCTGTACGCCGGCATGGCCGAGCGCGGCATCACCGGTGACATCGCCGATCAGATCTACCTGAAGCTCGCGGCGTTCGCGAACTACGGCTTCCCCGAGAGCCACTCGGTGTCGTTCGCCTATCTCGTCTACTCGAGCTCGTGGATCAAGCTCCACTACCCGGCCGCGTTCTGCGCCGCGCTGCTCAACGCCCAGCCGATGGGGTTCTACTCACCGCACTCGCTCGTGCAGGACGCCCGCCGTCACGGGGTCGTGGTGCACACGCCGCACATCAACCGCTCGGGCGCGGCCGCGGTGCTCGAACCGTGCGCCGAGTCGCACAAGGGCGTAGCGGTGCGCATCGGTCTCGGCTCGGTGCGCAAGGTGGGCACCGACCTCGCCGAGCGACTCGTGGCCGGCCAGCCATACCGGTCCATGGAGGAGGTGGCACGCCACGTCGGCACGTCGCTCGACGTGCTCGAGGCACTCGCCACCGCGGGTGCATTCGACTCGTTGGTCGACGGCGGGGCCCGTCGACGCGCGCTGTGGTCGGCCGGGGCGGTCGCGCAGACGTCGTCCCAACGGCTCGACGGCATCGTCACCGGAGTCGACGCGCCGCAGCTGCCGGGCATGACCACACGCGAGGTGGCGCTCGCCGATCTGTGGGCCAGCGGGGTCGCGCCCGATGGTCACCCCACCCGGTTCCTCCGCGACGATCTCGACGCGTTGGGCGTCGTTCCCGCGTCTCGGCTCAAGACCCTTCCGTCGAAGACCCGCGTGCTCGTGGCCGGCGTGGTCACCCACCGCCAACGCCCGGCCACCGCGGGCGGCACGACGTTCATCAACCTCGAGGACGAGACCGGTCTCATCAACATCGTGGTGTCGAAGGGATGCTGGCAGCGTCATCTGACCATTGCTCGCAGCGCGCCCGCCCTGCTCATCCGCGGGCGCGTCGAGAACGCCGAGAACGTGGTCAACGTCATCGCCGAACGGCTCGAGCCGTTGCCGCTCGGCGGGGCGTTGCGCTCACGCGATTTCCGCTGATCGATGTGAGAAGCTTCCGCCGGTGATCGTTGCTCATGTCCTGGCGGTACTCGTCGGCGTCGTCGTGGTGGCCGCGGTCCTGTCGGCGGCGATCCGCACGGTGGTCGTGCCCCGGGGTGAACACGTCATGCTCACGACCGCGGTGTTCGGCATGACCCGCGCCTGCTTCGGGGTGTTCGCGAAGGAAGCGCACACCTACGAACGACGCGACCGCGTGATGTCGCGCTACGCACCGACCGCGTTGATGCTGTTGCCCGTGGTGTGGGCATTCGGGGTGATCATCGGGTTCACCCCGGTGTACTGGGGCATGGGCAAGCACTCGTGGCGCGACTCGCTCCTGCTGTCCGGGTCGTCGCTCACCACTCTCGGGTTCCGGGTCGCAGACGGCACCTTGGAGACGCTCGTCGTGATCGTCGAGGCCTTGTTCGGGTTGGGTCTGGTGGCGCTGCTGATCTCGTTCCTGCCCACCATCTACTCGCACTTCTCGCGCCGCGAGATCACCGTCGCGAAGCTCTTCATCCGCGCCGAGAACGCCCAAGGTCATGCCGATCCGGCCACGCTCATCATCCGCTCGAACGCCATCGGCGGCCTCGGACGCCTCGACGAGATCTGGCAGGAGTGGGACAACTGGTTCGTCGAGATGGCCGAATCGCACCGGTCGTTCCCTGCGCTCACCTTCTTCCGTTCGCCCGAGCCCGACCGATCCTGGATCACCGGCGCCGGCATCGCGCTCGATCTCGGCGCGATCTACCTGTCGGCGCTCGATGTCGAGACGAACCCGCGTGCCGCGCTCATGATCCGCTCGGGGTACTTGTCGCTGCGCAGCCTCTGCGCCTTCTACAAGATCCCCCACGACGACGACCCGTCGCCCGGCGATCCGATCTCGGTGAGTCGCGACGAATACCTCGAGGTACACGAACGACTGGCGCAGGCCGGCGTGCCCGTGCGGGCCGATCGAGCGGCATCCTGGCAGGCGTATCAAGGTTGGCGGGTCAACTACGACGGCCCGCTGACCTTCCTCGCCGACTTCACCATGGCGCCCTACCAACCGTGGAT